>CANBRV010000008.1 GCA_947372005.1 Comamonadaceae bacterium
ATACAATTTTTTCGTAAGCGATCCACCTCTTTTTTGTCCGTGATATCGCGCTTAAAAATAGCCTCAACTGTCGGTCGATTGGAGACGTTGTACAGACTCAAAGCACTAATTGCCATGTGCAAATCAAATGCCTCGATACCAGAGCGGAAATCCCCAGTGGCAACACCTCTATCGTAGATGCGTTTAAGTAAATCGATGGCCGGGGTGTTCATGTGCACGGCGGTTTTTGACAGCTTTAAATACTCTGCGCGGTGGATGTTTTCGGTCATCACTAGGCGAACAAATTCAGGATGTGCGAGTTTGTAATCGATAGAAAAGCTGACCAGTTTTTTGAGGGCCTCCACGGGTTCTATATCGTCTAAATGTAGGCCGCTCTCGGCACTGCGCGTTCGGGCATAGGCATCTTCTAGCACGGCCAAATACAAACCTTCTTTACTGCCATAGTAGTAGTAAATCATGCGTTTGCTGGTTTTAGTGAGCGCCGCAATTTCGTCAATCCGTGCGCCGCTTAAGCCTTTGTCTGCAAATTCTTGTGTTGCCACGGCAATGATGTCGCTCATCGTGCGAGCAGGGTCGTTGGTGCGGGGTTCGTCGTAGCTGGTAGTGCGAGATGCCATGAGTAGATTCTAAGTAGACAAGTTAAATCAAATTACGCAAGCTATTTGCTGTGTCACGCAAAATCGGCAGTACTCTCTTAAGGGCAGCCTCACGCTCTTCGTGGACTAACGAAATGGTGACGCTTAGCGCGCCGTGCAGAGCGCCTTTGTGATCTAAAAGTGGCACCGCAATGCCTCGGTAATTAATGTCTACCTGACTCTCGGAGATAGCCCATCCTTGACTGCGTGGCAGCTTGATTTCTGACGCCAGTAATGTTTTGTCTGAAATAGTTTGCGAGGTGAAGTTTTTTATTTCGTATTTATCAATCCACTCGGTTTGTTCGTCATCACCTAAGTGCGACAGCATGACTAAACCGGCGGCAGTGAGTGCTGCTGGTAAGCGCTCGCCAATGCCATACCCCGTGCTGGTTGATCGCGCCGGACCTTGGCGTGCAATATAGATGACATCTAAACCATCCAGTACGCTCATGTAGGCGGTTTCTTGCAGTCCCTGAGCAATGCGCTGTAAATAGGGTTGAACAATACGGGCCAGTCTGGATGAGTCAATGAATGATTGAGCTAAGCGCAGCACGCGCGAAGTCAGCCAATACAGTTTGCCATCGGTTGCTAGGTAGCCAAGATGGGTCAGCGTGAGCAGCTGCCTACGTGCTGCTGTGCGGGTTAGCCCCGTGCAGTCTGCGGTTTGCTGCGCTGCCATGCGGGGACGGGCTTCGCTAAAGGCCTCTAGGACAGCGAGGCCTCGTGCTAAACCTTCAATTTTGTCTTTTGGATTTAAGAGTACGCTCATGGGTGTTTACCCCTTTTTCGTTCGATCATCGTTCTATTTCGTGCGATTATCGCTCAAATAGTCGTTTGCAAATCTACATCCGCAACTCAAACTTCGATAATCCCGTTCACACCAAATAGAGTGAGTTAGCTAGTCACTTTAGTGGGTGAATTCAATTTTTATTTTTATTCTTGGAGTTCTTATGCAAAAACGTTTCGCTCTTAAATTAGTTGCTGCGGTCACCTTGGCTGCCGCTGTTTTGTCACCAGTTTTGGCGCAGGAAAAGGTTAAATTCGCTTCTATCGTTGAGTTGTCTGGTGCGGGCGCTAGCTCGGGTACGCAGTTCAATAATGGTCTCCAAATGGCGATTAAAGAGATCAACGCCGCAGGCGGTATTTTGGGCAAGCAAATCGAAGTGTTAACAAATGACACAACGACTCAGCCTGGTGTGGCTCTAGCGCTAACTAAAAAAGCGATTGACCAAGACGTGTTTGCCATTTTTGGCCCTGTGTTTTCAGGCTCGATCAATGTCTCTATGAAAGAGTCGCAAAAGGCAGAAATCCCTAACTTCACGGGCGGCGAAGCAGCCAACATCACGACGCAAGGCAATCCTTATATTTTTCGCACCAGCTTTACACAAGCAACGGCAATGCCTAAGGCTGCTAACTACATTAAGGCTGCCAAGATCAAAAATCTTGCCATCATTTACGTGAACAATGACTTCGGTAAAGGCGGCCTTGACATGATGAAAAAGGCTTTAGCTGGATCTGACACCAAGATTGTTGCTGAAGTTTCAACTGATAGCGGTCAAGTTGACTTTTCCGCACCAGTGATTAAAACCAAGCAATCCAATGCAGACGCCGTTTTCATCTACGTGAATGAAGATGAGTCAGCTCGCGCACTACGTGAACTTAAAAAGCAAGGTTGGAACAAGCCCATGATTGGCGAGACAACGCTCACAGGTCAAAAAGTAATTGACTTGGCTGGCGATGCCGCTAATGGTGCAGTTGGACACGTCGGATTGACAGCAGACGCCCCAATTCCAGCGCTTCTTAACTACAAAGTGAAGTACTCACGTGCTTATGGGCATGAGACCGACCACAACGGTATCAAGGGTTACACAGGTGTGTACATTTTAAAAGCAGCTATCGAAAAAGTTGGCAAATTTGACCGTAAAGCAGTTGCCAATGCACTGCATGGCATCAAGATTGACGCGGCTAAAAATCCTGGCGTCTTGATGAATGTAGGCTTTGACGACAAGGGCGACCTAGATCGTGAAAGCTTCTTGGTAGAAGTCAAAGGCGGTAAGCAAGTGGTTGTGGCTGTATTGCCGCCTCTCTATGCTGCGAACGTGAACGCCAAAGTAGGTGACAAGGCTGCGCCTAAAGCGGCTGCGCCAGCTAAGAAGTAATTTCAATTGAAGTCCCAAGCCCCTCCTTCCAAAAAAGGGGGGGGCTTTTTTAATCATGTCTGATTTCCTCCAACTCGTCTTTAGTGGCTTTGCCACGGGTTCTATTTATGCGCTAGCAGCTTTAGGCTTCACACTTTTGTGGCAAGCCGCAGGTACGATCAACTTTGCCCAAGGTGAATTTGTGATGCTGCCAGCTTTTATGATGTTGGCGTTGCTTTCTTATGGCGCACCACTACCGATTGCCTTTGTTTTAACGGCACTGATTTCTACCGTCGTGCTCGGCTGGGCATTCAAAAAGAGCGTTGTTGATCCGCTCTTTAAGTACGGCATGATGCAAATTGTGGTGGCCTCGATTGGCTTATCCATTGTCATGAAAAATGCCATGCGAGCGGGTTACAGTGCAGAAGCACATCCGTTTCCTAGTCTGTTTTCTGACACCTTATTTAACGTTGCGGGCGTGACAATTTCGACGGGCGATGTTGGCACACTGGTTTGCGCTTTGCTCGTGGTGTTTGCGACGCAGGCTTTCTTGGCCAAAACTGTGACAGGCCGCGCCATGCAAGCGGTTGCACAAAATACAGAAAGCGCAGCCGTGCTGGGCATTAATGTGCCAAAAATGATTTTTTATACCTTTGCCATTAACGCAGTACTTGCGTGCGTAGCAGCGATTTTGGTGACGCCTGTGTATCTTGCCAAATTCGATATGGGCGACTCGCTAGGTACGAAGGCTTTCTTTGCCGCCATTATTGGTGGATTCAATAATTCACGTGGGGCGCTTTTGGGTGGCTTGATTGTGGGTGTGAGCGAGAACTTAGCTGCTGCGTACATCTCACCAGCCTACAAAGACGCCGTCGCGTTGGTTGTCTTTATGGTTGTCATTTTGTTTAGGCCACAAGGACTCCTTGGCAAAAAAGAGGAGAGAAAAGTATGAGTAAGAAACAAATTCTTTTGGGTTTGGTGTTTGGTGCTGTTGTACTGTGTTTGCCGCCATTCTTAAAAAACTATGGCGTTTATATGTTTACCACGTGGCTCATTTACGTGATAGCCACAATGGGTTTGAATTTGACCGTAGGTTATGCGGGGCAAAAATCCCTTGGACACGCAGCCTTTTTTGGCATCGGCGCATATACCGTAGCCATTTTGATGAAAGCTGGTTTTAGTTGGTGGCTTGGCTTGCCAGCAGCTATTGCACTGTGCTTTGTTTTAGGCGTTGTATTGGGCTTTCCGGCCTTGCGCGTTCAAACTATTTATTTGGCATTTGCAACGCTAGGTTTCAACACAGCTGTTTGGTTGGTGATGCGTAATGAAGAATGGCTCACTGGCGGTACGTTTGGTTTGAATGGCATTGCAAGACCTGAAATTTTTGGCTACTCACTCAAAGATGGATTGCCATACTATTACTTTGTTTTGGCTATTGCGGCTATTGCGATGGGTCTGATGTGGGGATTGTTGCGCTCACCATGGGGCAAGGCTTTTCAGGCGCTTCGAGACAATCCGATTCGTGCAGAGAGTTTGGGTATTGATACACGTAATTACACGCTTCTATCCTTTGCGATTGGCGCAGCGTATGCTGGTATTGCAGGCGTGTTGTTTGCTTCATTAGTTGATTTTATTGAGCCCGCGCCGTTTGCAGTGGGTGCATCCATCATGATGTATTTGATGGTGGTGGTTGGCGGCTCTGGCTATTTCCTTGGCCCTTTGATTGGTGCTCTGGTCGGGATGGTTGTGCCGGATTGGATCCGTGACGTATTCCCTATACTTTCTAATTGGTATTTGCCGCTCTTTGGTGGTACGGTGGTGCTGATGATGATTTGGCTGCCCGATGGCTTGATGAGTTTGCCAGATCGCATTCGTGCTAAGCGTGAGTCCAAGCTAGCTAGCGCTAAACGCGCCGAGGCAAAAAGTGAAATGGCTGCTGTGATGGGAGAGCAAAAATGACCGCGCCAATCTTAAAAGTGAATGGGCTTAAAAAAGCCTACGGTGCGATTCAAGCTGTTGGCGGTGTGAGTTTTGAAGTCATGCCAGGTGAAATCTTTGGCGTGATCGGTCCCAACGGCTCAGGCAAAACGACGTTGTTCAACTCCATGCTAGGGCAGATCACACCTGACGAAGGCTCGATTGAACTAAATGGCAAAGACGTTAGTAAATGCGGCCCTTTAGAGTTGAATAGGCGTGGCGTAGGACGCACCTTTCAAACACTCCAAGTGTTTGGAAAGATGACAGTGCGTGACAACTTAATTGTTGCTGCACAAGAGCACAAAGGCACCATGCTTAGCCGTATGTTTGCACCATCAGACTCGGGTCTTGGTGATCGTGCTGACGCACTTATCAAGCGGTTTCGCATTGAACATGTGGCGCATCTTAAAGCGGGCACGCTGAGCTATGGTCAGCAAAAGCTGGTGGATATTGCGATGGCGTTTATGTCTGAGCCTGACCTCGTGTTGCTAGATGAGCCTTGTGCAGGTGTGAATCCGTCCTTGGTTGGCGGCATTTCAACGCTACTGAAAGATTTGAATCAAAACCCACACTCTGGAAAGAAGAGCTCGTTTGTGGTTATTGAACACAACATGGATTTCGTGATGGATTTATGTCATCGCATCATGGTGATGGTCGAGGGACAAGTGATGGCTGTCGGTACACCAGCTGAAATTCGTGCCAATAAACAAGTGCTTGACGCATATTTGGGAGCTTGAGATGAGCACTAATCAATCGAACGAATTTTGTATTGAATTTGATAACGTTCTCGCAGGTTACAAGGATTTCATGATCCTGAACAATCTGAGCTTGAAGGCGCGGCGCGGCAAGATCACGCTGCTCTTGGGGCCCAATGGTGCGGGTAAATCGACGGTTCTTAAAACACTATTTGGCTTGCTAACGCCTCGCCAAGGTCGCGTGCTCCTCGATGGTGAAGATATTGGTGGCATTGACCCCAAGTCTTTATTGGCAAAGGGTGTAGCTTTTGTGCCGCAGGGTCGTAACTTATTCCCTCAGCTTACTGTTAAAGAAAACTTAGAGCTAGGTGGAATTACGTTAGGTCGAAAAATCACCAATGAGCGTATTCCTGAGGTACTCAAATTTTTCCCGCGTGTGGTTGAGCGCATTAACAGTCAAGCCAGCGCCCTATCAGGCGGCGAGCAAAAACAATTAGAGATTGCACGTGCTTTGCTGTTACGCCCTAAAGTCTTATTGATTGACGAACCCTCCATTGGCCTTTCGCCTATTGTGGTGAAAGATGTCTTTAAACTTTTGCGGCGTTTGGCGGACGAAGAGGGCACGACCATCTTGATGGTGGAGCAAAACGTGAAGAGCGCCTTGAAGATGGCGGATGAAGCGATTGCGCTAGAGTCTGGTCGCTTGGTCTTGCACAAGCGTGCGGACGAGCTTTTGGCTGATCCCAATATCGAACGGCTATTTTTGGGTGGTCACGTTAAAACTTAAGCTGATTCAGCACAAATGCCACGCGCTCTTGCCGTGGCATTTCTATGTCCACCATCAGTGCGTCTTCACATTTCTCTAACGCATCAAACTGGCTTTGCAAAAGGCTTGCTGGCATGTAGTGCCCCGTCTCTTTCGATCTGGCTTCAATGCGCGCTGCAATGACTTCAAACGCACCGTGCGGATGAATAAAGCGCAGATGCGGCAATTCTGTCTTTAAGACATTGCGATATCGCTCCTTCAAAGCCGAACACGCCAAAACCGCATGGGGATTGGCTTGCAAGAGGGCACTGAGTCGTAAGAGCCAAGGGGCGCGGTCTGCATCATTGAGTGGCTCACCGGCTCGCATCTTGGCGACGTTCTCGGGTGGATGAAAATCGTCTGCATCAAAAAATGGCCAGCCAAGCGTCCTAGCCAAGCCTTCGCCCAGTGTCGTTTTACCGCAGCCAGAAACACCCATCACCACAAGGTGAGTGGCGAGGTGCGCGGCAGTGCATGTGGCGGGTGTCGAAATCGTTAGACTCATGGCTCTGATCTTATCTTCTTGGAAAGAAACTACATATGAAGCAAGCCCAAAATCAAGCATTTATTTGTGATGCCATTCGCACTCCTATTGGTCGCTATGGCGGCGTACTTAGCTCGGTACGCACGGATGATCTAGGCGCAATTCCGCTTGCTGCCCTGATGGCGCGCAATCCAAGCGTAGATTGGTCGCTGCTTGACGACGTGATATATGGCTGTGTAAACCAAGCGGGCGAAGACAACCGCAATGTGGCGCATATGGCGTCTTTGCTTGCAGGCTTGCCCCATACGGTTGCTGGCACAACGATTAACCGCCTGTGCGGCTCAGGCCTTGATGCGCTTGGCACAGCAGCGCGTGCCATCAAAGCAGGCGAGATGAGTTTTGTGATTGCGGGCGGCGTGGAGAGCATGAGTCGTGCGCCGTTTGTGATGCCTAAAGCCGAGAGTGCGTTTAGCCGCGCCAATCAGGTGTACGACACCACGATTGGCTGGCGCTTTGTCAATAAATTGATGAAGGCGAAATACGGTGTGGACTCGATGCCAGAAACAGCCGAGAACGTGGCTGATGATTACAAGATTAACCGCGCCGACCAAGACCAGATGGCGCTTCGCAGTCAATTGAATGCCGTTAAAGCGCAGCAAGCGGGTTATTTGGCAAACGAAATCACGCCCGTGACGATTCCGCAAAAGAAAGGCGATGCGATTGTGGTCAACCAAGATGAGCATCCACGTGCCACGTCGATTGAGTCGCTAACTAAGCTCAAGCCTGTGGTACGCGAAGGTGGCACGGTGACTGCGGGTAACGCAAGCGGCGTGAACGATGGCGCGTGTGCAATTTTGCTAGCCAACGAAGCGAACGCGGCTAAGCATGGCCTCACGCCACGTGCCCGCGTAGTGGGAATGGCCGTTGCTGGTGTGCCGCCGCGCATCATGGGGATTGGGCCTGCGCCTGCAGTGCAAAAGGTGCTGGCGCTCACAGGTTTGACGCTAGCGCAAATGGATGTGATTGAATTGAATGAAGCCTTTGCTGCGCAAGGCCTAGCGGTGCTGCGCGAACTGGGTGTTGCGGATGCAGACCCGCGCGTGAATGCTTGGGGCGGCGCGATTGCGCTTGGGCACCCACTTGGCGCATCAGGTGCTCGGTTGGCAACGACGGCGGTTAATCGCTTACACACCATCGGTGGGCGCTATGCGCTGTGCACCATGTGCATTGGCGTTGGACAAGGCATTGCTGTGATTTTGGAAAAAGTTTAAGGTTGACGACTCAGTGCGTGCAAAATTAATGGCATGGTTGCTTTTGGGGTTTGTGCGCCTTTTAACGGGCGCACAGGCTCGCTGGCATGGTTGTCCGCCAAAGGCTGAGCAGCGAATCTATTTTGCGAATCATCAAAGCCATATTGATCTTGTCTTGATGTGGGCGGCCATGCCTAGAGAGTTGCGTCACAGCACGCGTGCAATTGCGGCAAAAGACTATTGGACAAAATCAAAATTCAAACAATGGATTACCACAGCTGTCTTTAATGTGGTGTACGTTGAACGAGGGCGGACTGGGGAGGAGGACCCTTTAGCGCCTTTGATTGACGCCTTAGAAAGCGGAGACTCGGTCATCATCTTTCCAGAAGGAACAAGAGGTTTTGAAGCTGAGCCTGCTGCCTTTAAAGCTGGGCTTTATAACTTGGCAGAAAAATTCCCCCATGTGCGTTTGATTCCGGCTTGGATTAACAACGTACAGCGCGTGATGCCTAAAGGCGAAGTGATTCCCGTACCCATTTTGTGTTCTGTCACTTTTGGCGAACCTATTGCTTTAAAGGCTGGCGAGGAGCGCAAAGCATTTTTATCACGCGCTCGTGATGCGGTCATTGCCCTGCGAGACGTATGAATTACTTTATTAAAAGTTTAAGCCCTCACCAGCAAGTGGGCCTTTTGTTTGTGTTTGTTTTTGGCCTATTGATGTTGGCTACGGTCATCACTGTGGCACGCAGATTTAGATTTTTGCAACTCACTAAAGATCAGCCGCATCAGGATGAATTGGTGCAGTCACGGCCGTTTTACGCACTGCTCAAAACTTCTTGGTTGATCGTAATTATTTTTTGGCTAAGTTGGTCAATGGGTGACAAGGTCGCAACGATTTTGTTTGGCTTGTTGTCGTTTTTTGCTTTGCGCGAATTTATGACGCTCTCGCCCACCAAGCGCGGCGATCACCGAAGCTTATTGCTAGCCTTTTTTATGGTGCTGCCTATTCAATACGGTTTGGTGATGACGGAGCACTTTAATCTCTTTACTGTTTTTATTCCTGTATATGTGTTTTTGGCTATTCCTGTGGTCAGCGCCTTATCGAATGATCCAGAACGGTTTTTAGAGCGCAATGCAAAAATGCAATGGGGCATCATGGTCTGCATTTTTGGCTTAAGCCATGTCCCTGCAATATTGTTGCTAGATTTCCCTGTTTTGAGCGAGCGTAGTTTTGATGGCAAAAATATGTTTTTGCTATTCCACTTGGTATTGGTTGTGCAGATGTGCATGGTGGTTCAGCATCTCAGTTGGCTTTGGCTTAAAGATCGCGGCCGCGCTAAAGCTATCGCTCCCAATGTAAGTGCCAGTTTTAGCTGGTTGCCGTGGAGCATTGGCGTGGCCAGCGGTAGTTTTGTAGGCGGATTGTTAGGCGGAATTACCCCTTTTCAATACCCTGCGCAGGCTTTGGCCTTGTCCTTTGTTGCTTGTGTTGCTGGTTCTTTTGGTCACTTTGTAATGAAGGCTTTAAAGCGCGATCGAGGTGTGACGCACTGGGCAGGTGGCACGCGGTCAGTTACTGGTGCTGAGGGCTTGTTAGATCGCATTGATGCGCTGTGCTTTGCTGCGCCCGTGTTCTTTCACACGGTGAATTGGTATTTTGACTTATAGGTCACAGTTATGCGAATTTTAGGTATTGATCCTGGGCTACAAACGACAGGTTATGGCGTGATAGATACGCAAGGACAATCCTTATCCTATGTGGCTTCCGGGACGATTTCTACTAAAGCAGCAAACACTAAAAATCTGCCAGAGCGGCTCAAAATTTTGTTTGATGGTGTACAAGAAATTTGCCGCACTTACCAGCCCGATGTGGCATCGGTGGAGATTGTGTTTGTCAACGTCAATCCACAGTCCACGCTTTTGCTAGGTCAAGCACGCGGTGCATGCATTACGGGGCTTGTGTCTTGTGATGTTGCGGTGGCAGAGTACTCGGCACTGCAACTTAAACAAGCAGTAGTCGGTTACGGCAAAGCAGCAAAAAGCCAAGTGCAAGAGATGGTGATGCGCCTACTCAAATTGCCCGGCTTGCCTGGCCCCGATGCGGCCGATGCGCTAGGTCTTGCTATTACGCATGCCCACTCCAATCATTCCCAACGACGTTTGGCGGATAGCACGGCGGTCGGATATTCCGCTCGTCCACGGCTACCGTTGTAGCGACCGAGCGCCATAAATAGATCGCCGTTCTCTCGGTCTAGATAGTGACGCAAGATGAGGCAGCCAAAGCGCAAATTAGTTTGCATATGAAAAAGCTTGCCAGCGTCGCCATCACCAATCAGGCGCGACCAAAACGGCATCACTTGCATATAGCCACGAGCGCCCACAATTGATACGGCGTGTTTTCTAAAAGCACTCTCTACTTGCACCAAACCCAGTACCAACGAGGTCTCCAAACCTGCACGGCGTGCTTCGTACCAAGCTGTTTGTAGAAATTCTTGCCGAGTTGTTAGGTCAAGCCGTTGTTTTGTGAAGGTGCCTAAGCGAGTACTCATGTCGCCCAGCCAACGCACGTAAACCATGCGTGAAGCCGTGTCGGTAAATTCTGGCTCAGGCGGTGCACTGTTTGCCACAGCTGACGATAAGGCTGTACGAGCCGAATCGACCAGTGGCTCTTCGATTTGCGAGCCCGCTTTGGCCAACGTTGGGGCGAGGGCAAGCGCAATTGGTATTGCAAGAGCGCTTCGCCTCAGCATTAGTTCACTCGTTCAGTCAAAAACGCATCCAACTCTCCCACAGCCATCTTGGTGGCTGCTGTTTCCTTTCGATGTTGATACTCCACCGTGCCTTCTTTGAGTCCACGGCTAGAAATCACCACGCGGTGCGGTACGCCAATCAGCTCCCACTCGGCAAACATAATGCCCGGGCGCTCGCCTCGGTCATCCAAAATGACATCCACGCCGCGAGCACGTAATGCTTCGTAGAGCCCATCCGCTGTGGCTTTGACAGTCGCATCTTTGGCGTAATCGATGGTGCAAATCACCAGCGTAAACGGTGCAATCGCATCAGGCCAAATGATGCCGCGCTCGTCGTGGTTTTGCTCAATCGCAGCAGCAGGCAAGCGCGTGATGCCAATGCCGTAGCAGCCCATCTCGAAGTGTTTTGGCTTGCCGTCAATGTCCAAAAATTTTGCGTCCATTGCTTTGGAATACTTCATGCCCAAATAGAACACATGACCGACTTCAATGCCTCGTTCAATCGCCAGCACACCTTTGCCATCGGGTGATGCGTCACCAGCGACGACGTTGCGGATGTCGGCAACGACATCAGGTTCTGGCAGATCTCGTCCCCAATTCACGCCGCGAATATGAAAGCCTTCCTCGTTCCCACCGCAAATCCAATCTGACATGGCGGCGACTTCACGATCAGCGATAACCTTCACGGCCAACTTCATATTCAAAGGACCAAGATAGCCTGGCTTGCAACCAAAATGCGCCACGATCTCGGCTTCAGTCGCAAAGCGGAATGCGTTGGTTAAGCCTTCAACTTTTGCAACCTTCACTTCATTCATCGAGTGATCGCCACGAACAAGTAGTAGCCAAACTTGTGACTTCACAACTGCGCCCGTCTTATCTAATTCGTCTGTTGCCAACACCAAAGATTTAACGGTGCGGGCAAGTTGCAATCCCAATTGCGCGGCAACTGCTTCGCAGGTGCTATTGCCAGGCGTGGCGATTTTTTTCATTAATTCGGCATTGCTGGAAGCCATACGGGGCGTGGGCTGCAGAGCCTCTGCCTTCTCCATATTCGCTGCATATTCGCTGCCTGTCGAGTACACAATCGCGTCTTCGCCTGTGGCGGCAATCACTTGAAACTCCTCACTCAGGTCACCGCCAATGGCGCCGCTATCCGCTGCCACGGCGCGGTAACGGAGACCAAAGCGATCAAAGATTTTTCGGTAAGCCACCGTCATAGCTGCGTAGCTTTCTTTCGCGGCTTCCATGTTGCGGTCAAAGCTATACGCGTCCTTCATGATGAACTCGCGCCCACGCATCAAGCCAAAGCGTGGACGGCGCTCGTCGCGGAATTTGGTTTGAATTTGATACAGGTTTTTTGGCAGTTGCTTATAACTCTTCAATTCTTGTCTTGCGATGTCGGTCACCACTTCCTCGGAGGTGGGTTGCACCACAAAGTCGCGGTCGTGGCGGTCTTTGATGCGCAAGAGTTCAGGCCCCATCTTTTCAAAACGCCCTGTCTCTTGCCATAGCTCGGCGGGTTGAATCACGGGCATGGAGAGCTCAACTGCGCCCGCAGCATTCATCTCTTCGCGCACGATGTGCTCGACTTTGCGGATGACGCGCAGTCCCATGGGCATGTAGTTATAGATGCCACTACCGACTCGTTTGATGAGGCCAGCGCGCATCATGAGCTGATGGCTAATAACTTCGGCGTCAGCGGGTGCTTCTTTTAAGGTGGTGATGAGAAATTGAGATGCCTTCATGTGTCTTTCTTGCGTGACTTACGTGATAATCGAGTTAACTTTGTAACATTTTTGAGGTTTTGATTATGCTAGACCGCGAGGGCTTTCGCCCCAACGTCGGCATTATTTTGGTCAATCAGAAGCATCAGGTTTTTTGGGGCAAGCGCATACGCACGCACAGCTGGCAGTTTCCGCAAGGTGGCATTGATAGGGGTGAAACCCCAGAACAAGCCATGTACCGAGAGCTGCACGAAGAAGTTGGCTTAATGCCAGAGCAAGTGCAGATACTCGCCCGAACCCGCGATTGGTTGCGCTATGTAGTGCCAGATCACTTTATCCGCCGTGAATCCCGTGGCTTTTATCAAGGCCAAAAGCAAATTTGGTTTTTACTCCAGCTGGTTGGTACTGATAACGATGTCAATTTGCGTGCAACGGATCACCCCGAGTTTGATGCTTGGCGATGGAATGAATATTGGGTGCCGCTAGAAGATGTTGTTGAGTTCAAGCGCGGGGTGTATGAGATGGCGCTAACTGAATTGCATCGCTATTTGCCACGTCAGCTGCGGGGTCATGGTCACTACTTGCGTGGTGTGGTGAATGATCAGCGGTGAGGTTATGAGAAGAGTGTGGCTTTAGCTAAAGTGCGCAAGCAACTCATCCATCCCGCCCTCGTTAATTTGAATCATGGCTTGCTCGCGAACCTTGGGTTTGGCGTGATACGCCACCGATAAACCCGCGACCGACATCATGGGCAGATCGTTTGCGCCGTCACCTACTGCGATGGTTTGATTGGGCCGCACGCCAAGCTGGACAGCGGTTTGCAGCAGCATCTTCTTTTTCTCTTCGCCGTCCACGATGTCACCCCACATCTGCTGAACCACGCGCCCTGTGAGCAAGCCGTTTTCAATTTCTAACACGTTGGCACGGGCAAAGTCAAAACCGAGTCGCTTGGCCACGCGGTCGCTAAAAAACGTAAAACCACCCGAGACCAGTAAGAGCTTGATGCCTGCTGCTTTGAGTGCTGCCGCCGTTTTTTCTACGCCAGGGTTGATTTGCAAGCGCTTGGCATAAACATCTTCTAGCGCTGATTCGGGAACGCCTTTTAGCAGTGCCAAGCGGAGGAGGAGGCTGTCTTTGAAGTCTGTAATTTCGCCGCGCATGGCGGCTTCGGTAATGGCGGCGACTTCGGCTTTTTTGCCAGCCGCATCGGCAATTTCGTCAATGCACTCGATGTTGATGAGGGTCGAGTCCATGTCGAAAGCAACAAGCTTAAAGTCCGCTAGTTTGAAGTCAGTTAGTTTCATGTTTAACCTTGCGCCTTAACCTTGAGCGACGGGGCGCGAAGCGTCCGAGCACCAATCGCTCCAACTGCCTGCGTAGAGCGTGGTGAGTCCAAATCCCGCCACCGCCATTGCCAGCACGTTGGGAATGGCGCTCACGCCGGAGCCGCAGTGGTGAATGGTTGCGCTAGCTTCGCGCCCTGCGAGCAGCGTCTCAAATTCAGTGCGAAGTACGCTTGCTGATTTGAATGTGCCATCCGCATTCATATTGGTAGTGAATGGGCGATTGAGCGCACTAGGGATATGGCCCGCCACGGGATCGAGAGGCTCAACTTCGCCTTTGTATCTTGGCGTGGCCCTTGCATCGACGATGGCGATTTTGACTGAGCCGATTAGTGGATGGACGAAAGCCGCGTCCACCAAGGCAACCTTTGGCAGGTCAAGCTGATATTGGCTTGCGGGTATGGATGGCTGCAAGCCTTTAGCCAATGTGGCTTGCGCGGCAGCGTATGTTTGAAGTCCGCCATCCAGCACAGCCACGCGCTCGTGCCCCAGCCATTTGAGCATCCACCACAAACGGCCTGCGGTCATGGTGTTGTTGCGGTCATAGACGACGGCTTGCATGTCATTCGTAAAACCGATGGAGGAGAGCCAAGCCGCGAACTTTTCGCGTGATGGCAGTGGATGCCTACCACCTGATGCTGCGTTTGGATCAACTTTGGCACTGAGGTCGTTGTCTAAATTGGCGTACACCGCCCCAGCAATGTGCGAATCCAAATATTGCGAGTAACCTGCTTCGGGCTTGGCTAGATCGAAGCTGCAATCAAAAATCATGTACGCCTGATTTGATGCTTGCAGCGCTTGCAACTCGCGAACAGATATCAAAGTGTTGAAACTAGAAAGACTTTTCATCCTCAAAACTCCTCGGCAGGTTCTATATAGGAAGGGATTGTGCGGCTGCGTAGCATGGCTGCTGCAATGCCGCAACCAATGATGAGTATCATGCCTAGCCAAGCAGTTAGTGGCAGCGGATCGCCAAAAATAAATAAGCCATACAGTGCCGCGTAAACGATACCCATGTATTGCAAGTTAGCTACCAAGAGTGTTGCGCCACTACCATATGCTTTTGTCATGCAGACTTGGCCAATAGAGGCGAGTATGCCAATAGGAAGCAGCCATAGCGCCCCTTTGCTATCCCAACTTGGCCATGCTGACACACCAGTGATTGCCATACTTAGCAGTCCCGCAAGAACGGTGCCTGCAGCAAAATAAAACACGATGCGTATCTCAGGCTCACCAGAACGAGCTAGACGGCTAACTTGCAAATACGCAACAGCTGCAAGGATGCCTGATAACAAGCCCACAAGACCTGCAATTTCTTTTCCTTGATCAAATGCAGGACGCAGCATCAAAATCACACCTGCAAAGCCTACCAATATGGTGACTAAAAGTGCCATTTGTAAGCCGTGTCCTGTAGCAACTAAACTTTTGCGCCACCACAAGGCACTGCCAACAACAAACGCAGCTAACCATACGCTACTCATGTAATTGAGCGTCATCGCTGTGGCAATATTCAAATGAGCAATGGAGTAAAACCAGGCAGATAGTGAGAAGACGCCAAGACCGCTGCGAAGCAAGTGCATCCTAGGGATATTTGTTTTAAGTGGGATGCCCGACAAACTAGCCCAAAATAACATAAATATCACGCCAACCACTCCGCGATAAAAAACCATTTCACCGCTGGTAAAAAATGTGGCACCAAACTTAACGCAAACGCCCATAGTGGCAAAAGCGAGGGACGCAGTGAGCATCCACAATGACGGCTTGATTGAGGATATCGTGCTCAAAGCCCCATCTCGCGCCGATACCATTCGTGAAAGTGTTGCATGCCATCCTCCATTGGGCTTTGGTAAGGGCCGACTTCGTTATCGCCGCGCAGCATCAGCGCCTTGCGTCCTGCGTCCATGCGCAGTGCAATTTCGTCGTCTTCCACGCAAGTCTCAAGGTAAGCAGCTTGCTGTGCTTCGATGAACTCGGGCTCGAACGCCGCAATTTCTTCGGGATAGAAAAATTCGACAATGTTGGTAGTGTGCTCAGGGCCTTTGGGATAGAGCGTGCTCACAACCAGTACATGTGGATACCACTCGACCATGACGTTGGGGTAGTAGGTCAGCCAAATAGCGCCGTGCTTGGGCGTTTTACCGCCTGTGTACTTCATCACGGCTTCGTGCCAGCGCTGATAAACAGGTGAACCTGCACTACCTAGGTGGCTATTGACGCCAACGGTTTGTACCGAATAGCGCTCTTGGAACTCCCAACGCAAATCGTCGCATGTCACAAACTGGCCCAGCCCTGGGTGGAAGGGCTCAACGTGGTAGTCCTCCAAATAGACTTCGATAAAACTTTTCCAGTTATAGGCACATTCGTGCACATGCGCCTTGTGAAAAACGTAGCCTGAGAAATCAAGATCGGCAATGCAGCCAATGCCTGCTAAATCAGTATGGGCATGCCTTGCAGGTTTGCTATCTTCGGTCACACCATCTTCAAATAGCAAGCCGTTCCAGTTGTGCAAACCATAGCGATTGAGGTTTAAGCATGGATCCACGTCAAAATGTGGCGCTGCAAGTAACTCGCCCTGCGCACTATAGGTCCAGCGGTGGAGGGGGCAGACGATGCTATCGCCAGTATGGCCTTGCCCGGTTTTGGATTGAAGCAAAATTGCTTGGCGGTGACGGCAGACATTGGAAATGAGCTCAATGCCGCTGTTCGTATTGACCAACGCGCGACCACCATTTTCTTGTGGTAGCGTATAAAAATCACCCACTTCGGGGACAGATAAGCTATGTCCAATGTAGCGCGGATTTTGCGCGAACAGCAGCGCTTGCTCTTGCTGGAAAAGAGCAGAGTCAAAATAGGCTGTAACGGGGAGTTGGGAAATAGCTTGAGGAAAAGGCATCGCAAAGAGGCGTTGAGCCACTGATTTTAGCCTGCCCCCTAAAATATGAACCCATGCCTAAAACCGTTACCACCAAAGATATGTCCGCCGTGCAGTCCGAACCAGCCAGCTACGAGACAGGGGCTGAGGAGCTGGAAGCGCTTGTTCGGCAGATGGAGTCTGCTCAATTGCCGCTCGATCAATTGCTAGTTAGCTATCAGCGCGGTGCATTTTTGCTCAGCTTTTGCCAAGGCAAACTACAGGCGCTTGAGCAGCAGATCAGTCGTATCGATAACGGGCAGCTTAAACCTTGGCAGGGCGGCAAATGACATTTGATTTTGATGTGTGGTGCAGCCAAAAGCTGGCCTGCGTAGAGACTGCTTTGGATGGATTTATCGATGCGAGTTCGCCTGCGGACATGGGCGTCGTGATGCGCTATGGGGTCCTTGGAGGTGGCAAGCGACTGCGTGCTTTGTTGGTTTTTGCAGCTAGCGAAGCAATGCATGGCAATACTGATGCAGCTCTTCGGGCTGCGTGTGCGGTTGAGATGATACATGCGTACTCTCTCATTCATGACGATATGCCGTGTATGGACAACGACGTACTTAGACGCGGAAAACCCACTGTTCATGTGGCTTATGGTGAAGCGCAGGCGCTTCTTGCTGGCGATGCGCTGCAAGCATTGGCGTTTGAAGTGTTGACTCCTGATGCTGAGGCTATTCCAAGCCACGTACAGGCTAAGCTTTGCCGGTTGCTGGCTCGTGCATCTGGGTTAGATGGAATGGCGGGCGGACAAGCAATTGATTTAGCCAGTGTTGGACAGAGCCTGACCGAGGCTCAATTGCGACGCATGCATGAGCTAAAAACGGGTGCGTTATTGAAGGCATCGGTAGAAATGGGCGCTGCTTGCCAAGCCTCATTTAATGGAGCTTTAGATGTATTAAAGCTTGGAGGCCTTGCGCAATACGGCTCGGCAGTAGGGTTAGCATTCCAAGTGGTAGACGATATTTTGGATGTCACGGCTGATGCTGCAACCCTTGGTAAAACAGCAGGTAAAGATGCTGCGCAAAACAAACCGACTTATGTGGCATTGATGGGGCTAGATGAGGCGGAAAAATATGCCCATCAATTGTTGGACAAGGCGCTTGCCGCACTCGATCAATGCGACTTAACGCAAGATACGGCTTTACGTGAACTAGCCATCAGGCTGGTGAAGCGACAATCGTAAAAATAAACATAAAAATAATCACAGCGATATGAGCGAGTTACTAAGTACTATCCACGATCCAGCGGACCTGCGTAAGCTATCTAAGTCAGAGCTACAAAATTTGACGGATGATTTGCGCGAATTTGTTTTGCAAAGCGTCTCTAAAACAGGCGGGCATTTAAGTTCTAACTTAGGTACTGTTGAGCTAACGGTGGCGCTGCATAAAGTGTTTAACACGCCAGAAGATCGCATTGTGTGGGATGTAGGTCATCAAACGTATCCTCACAAAATCTTGACGGGTCGCAGGGATCGCATGCCTACACTGCGTCAATTAGGCGGCTTGTCAGGCTTCCCGCAGCGTACCGAGTCTCCCTACGATGCATTTGGTACGGCGCACTCTAGTACGTCAATTTCTGCCGCTCTTGGCATGGCTGTCGCTGCTAAGCTAAATGCTCAAAAGACGGGTAAGGAAGAGCCATTTTCAATTGCCGTGATTGGCGACGGTGCTCTGTCTGCTGGCATGGCATTTGAGGCGCTTAACAATGCGGGCGTTGAGATGTGCCGGCTCATTGTGATTTTGAATGACAACGATATGAGTATTAGCCCAGCTGTGGGAGCGCTCAATCGCTATTTGGCGCAGTTGATGAGTGGTAAGTTTTATTCGAGTGCTAAGCATGTCGGCAAGACGGTTTTGCAAGTGGCGCCGCCCCTTTTTGATTTAGCTAAACGCTTTGAGCAGCAGATGAAGGGCATGGTTGTTCCCGCTACGCTATTTGAAAATTTTGGTCTCAATTACATCGGCCCTATTGATGGTCATGATTTGGATTCACTCATTCCAACATTAGAAAATATCAAGCAGCTGTCGGCTGCTGGCTCGGGCCCTCAGTTTTTGCATGTGGTGACCAAAAAGGGACACGGCTACAAACTGGCTGAAGCAGATCCTGTGGCTTATCACGGCCCAGGAAAATTTGATCCTGCTGAGGGGTTGAAGAAGTCAAGCGCGCCCGCTAAGCCTACGTTTACCAACGTTTTTGGTCAATGGCTATGTGACATGGCTGAAAAAGATGATCGCTTGGTGGGTATTACGCCTGCGATGCGTGAGGGGTCAGGGCTCGTTGAGTTTGAGCGTCGGTTTCCTGATAGATATTTTGATGTTGGTATTGCCGAGCAGCATGCTGTTACGTTTGCAGCAGGTTTGGCTTGTGAGGGGCTGAAGCCGGTGGTGGCGATTTACTCCACGTTTTTGCAGCGTGCTTATGACCAGCTGATTCACGATGTGGCGATTCAAAATTTACCAGTCGTATTTGCGCTTGACCGCGCAGGTATTGTGGGGGCCGATGGCGCAACTCATTGCGGCGCTTATGACATTGCATTTTTACGCTGCATTCCAAACGTCAGCGTGGCGTGCCCTGCGGATGAGGCAGAGTGTCGTGCCTTATTGAGTACGGCTTTTGAGCAGAATCATCCTGTGGCTGTACGCTATCCGAGAGGGGCTGGCGCGGGTGTTGATATCCCTGCTCATTTAGAGGCTTTGCCATTTGGAAAAGGCGAGATACGGCGTCTGTCTCAACATGCAGAAGGATCCGGTAAAAAAATTGCGATTCTTGCTTTTGGAACGTTACTTTATGCGGCTTTAGAAGCCGCTGAGAGCGTAGATGCTACGGTGGTCAATATGCGCTGGGCAAAGCCCCTTGATAAGGTATTGCTTCTTGATGTGGCGGCTTCACATGATGCTATTGTTGTGGTTGAAGACGGCGCCAAAGCAGGTGGGGCAGGTAGTAGCGTGCTTGAACATCTCGCGCAGGCTGGTGTGTGCAAGCCTACGCTGATACTAGGTTTGCCGGATATATTTATTGAGCACGGTGATCCTGTAGTGCTCATGTCTGTGCAGGGTTTGGACGCTAAGGGTATTTCCCAGTCTTTACATTCCTTTACAAAACGTACTGTAAGGCGATAATCAGCGTATGACTATGACAACCGATACGCTTGAAACCTTGCTGACGCTTATTCATGAGCAGCATCATTTAGA
>CANBRV010000009.1 GCA_947372005.1 Comamonadaceae bacterium
AGGGGCTGATAGACTCACTCGTTATGACAACTTCTCAAGTAAAAACCCATATTTCTGATCCAGGCAGCGTAGACGCAGCTATCCTGAGTCGCTTTTCAGCCCGTGCTTATTTAGATAAGCCTGTTGACCGTACTGTTCTGGAGGGCTTGCTGGATGTGGCTCGCAGAGCCGCTTCGGGCACTAATACACAGCCGTGGAGGGTGTATGTGCTAACAGGTGAGGTAAAAGATACGCTAGTCGACAAAGTTTGCGCTGCGCACGATGCGGTTCGCGCCAACCCTGCGCTGGCTGCTGACTATGCAGAAGCGTATGACTACTACCCAGAAAAATGGGTCTCTCCTTATATAGATAGACGCCGCGCCTGCGGCTATGGACTTTATGGCGTGCTGGGCATTGGTAAGGGGGATAAAGACAAAATGCACTTGCAGCATCAGCAAAACTACCGTTTCTTCGGTGCGCCTGTGGGCTTGATGTTCACGATTGATAAGGTCATGGGGCGTGGCTCTTTATTAGATTACGGGATGTTTATCCAAAATATCATGGTGGCCGCCAGAGCGCGTGGCTTGCATACTTGCCCGCAAGCTGCATGGAATGGTTTTGCCAACATCATCTTGCCGCACATTGGTGCGGGCGAGAACGAGATGATTGTTTGCGGGCTCTCGCTGGGCTATGCGGACGAAGATGCATTGGTGAACACCTTTATGACTGAGCGTGAGACGACCCAGAGCTTTACGACTTGGCTGTAAAACTCGGTAACTAGAACAATTTCATGATCATCACCAGTCTCTTAGACACTGACTTGTACAAGTTCACCATGATGCAGGTCGTGCTGCATCAGTTTCCTGGTGCGCAGGTTTCCTACAAGTTCAAGTGCCGCAACCCAGGTGTAAATTTGGCGCAGTTTGCGGGCGAGATACGCGAGGAAATTAGGTCGCTGTGTGGCTTGCAATTTACCGAGAGTGAGTTAGCCTATCTGCGTGGTTTGCGTTTTATTAAGAGCGACTTTGTGGATTTTTTGGGCTTATTTAAGCTCAATGAAAAATACATCACTATCTCTGAACAAACAACGGGTGAGATCGACATAAAAATCGAAGGGCCCTGGCTGCACACGATATTGTTTGAAATCCCCGTGCTGGCCATTGTGAACGAGGTGTACTTTAGAAACACGCAAAAAGTCCCAAATTTTGTCCTAGGACGTGAGCGCTTGGCGAGCAAAATCAAGTTGCTCAAAGACCCACAAATCTCAAACCTCAAGATTGCCGATTATGGAACCCGTCGTCGTTTTAGTAAGGCATGGCATGAAGAGGTGCTCCGCGTGTTGACAAATGGTCTGGGCACGCAATTTGCAGGCACGAGTAATGTCTTTTTTGCCATGAAGCTAGGCCTAATTCCGCTGGGAACCATGGCGCATGAATACTTGCAAGCTACGCAGGCATTGGGTCCGCGGCTACGTGACTCGCAAACTTTTGCATTTGAATCTTGGGCTCATGAGTACCGAGGCGACCTTGGCATTGCGCTCTCTGATGTGTATGGTTTTCAAGCCTTCTTGCGCGACTACGACATGTATTTTTGCAAACTGTTTGATGGCGCACGTCACGATAGTGGCGATCCCTTTGCATGGGGCGAAGGCATGATTGCGCACTACAAAGCCAACCGCGTCGATCCGCTCACCAAAACCTTGGTGTTTAGCGACGGCCTGACCATCCCGCGCACGATTGAGCTGTACAACCAGTTCAAAGGGCGATGCTTGCTGGCATTTGGTATCGGAACCAACCTGACTAACGATTTGGGAGATGCGCCTGATCACGTGCCACTGCAAATTGTCATAAAAATGACGGAATGCAACGGTCAGCCTGTGGCGAAGTTATCCGATACGCCATCGAAAAATATGTGCGAAGACGTGAACTATTTAGCGTATTTACGGCAGGTTTTTAATTTGCAAGCGGATTGAAGTTTGCCTCGCCTGTTTATGTTGAAAAAATATTTCCTAATCACTTTGCTCGCTGGGCTGGCTGTCCTCGTGAATGCTCTCGCCCCCGCGCTGCTGGGACGCATCGAGGGTCTAGGCGGTAGCGAAGTGGCACTAGCTCAAACCCTGTGGTGCGCGAGCCTGATGCTCGGCTTTGGCTGGGCGGCTAGTAAAGTTTCCGAAGGCACGGTGCTGCCTAGTTTTGCCTTGCAATTGCTCTTGGGCATTTTGCTCCACGATGCCTTGAAACCCATCTCGATGCAGATCACATTGGCGGTCGTCGTCTGTACGTTGCTCGCCGCCATTATTTTGAAGAGCGGTGGCGATGAGATTGATCGCGCGGCGTTTTTATCCATCGCTTGGCCGACGGTGCTCTTGGCGGTTGTCGGCTACCTCATCACCTTCGGGGTGACGTTTGCATTTTTATTAGCACTTGGCCTGAAGGGTGGGACTGCTGCTCTGCTGGCCGCTATTTTGGGATCGACTGATCCTGCGGCACTCATTCCCACGCTTAAAAATTTGGTGTTCCGTGATCACTACGCCCGTGTGCGTGATATGGCTGTGGCCGAGAGTGCCTTGAATGATGCCGTTGGCGCCATCTTCACCGCTGCGGTGGTCGTGATGGTGCAGGGCGGGCAGCCAGTGCAAACAGTCAGCGAACTAGAGACTGGTTTGTTTGCCGCCAACAACTTGATGTTACTTGGCGAACAATTTGCATTTGGCTTGCTCGCAGGCCTTGTGGGATGGGGCGTCATGCACTATTTCGAGCGTTACAAGAGCGAACAGCAGGCTGAGCCTATGTACGATTTCGCCATTGTGCTCGGCATCCCCTTGGCTGCTTTTTTCTTGGCGCAAGTGCTGCATGGCAACGGATTTTTGGCAGCTTTCATCGCAGGATTGTTGGGTAATTTCAATCGCAATAGCCCCGCACTGCATACACTCATTCATAGCATGGAGACGAAAATTGAGAGCGTCGCCAAGCCCGTCATTTTTATGATGGTAGGGCCGTTTGTTGCAGTCTCTAACTTGCTGGACTCCGCTGGCACGGGACTGGTGATCGCTACTTTGTTCATGTTGGTTGCAAGGCCGCTGGCCGTATGGCTGTCCCTGCTGCCAACACACATCGATTGGCGTGAAAAAATGTTCCTCTGTTCAGTGCGCGAGACGGGCGTGATCCCTGTGGTGCTGGCGGTCATGGCCGCAGCGCAATTGCCCGCACATGCAGAGCTGCTGCCGCTGACGGCATGGGTTGTGATTTGGACTTTGGTGTTGCTGCCAGCGCTTACGCCTTGGTGGGCAAAAAAATTAGGAATTTTGAAATGCTAGATAAAAAAAATAAACCCAAAATCGGTATGGCTCGTGCCGTGTTCGATCCAGTACTGGCGAGGCTTAGCGAGCATTTTGATGTGGTGAGTAATCAGTCGGATGCAGTGCTCACCAAAGCGCAAATTATTGACATGCTAAAAGACTGCGACGGCGCATTCACCACGGGTGGCGACCGCATTGATGCGGAAGTGTTTGCCGCTTGTCCTAAGCTCAAAATCGTTGCCAACATGGCGGTGGGCTACAACAATTTTGATATTCCTGCGTTTAACGCTGCGCATGTGCAAGCCACCAACACGCCCGATGTGCTGACCGAAACGACGGCCGATTTCGGCTTTGCGCTGATGATGGCGACCGCGCGGCGCATCACGGAGTCTGAGCACTTTTTGCGCGCAGGCAAATGGAATAAATGGGGTTTTGATATGTTTGCGGGCAGCGACATCCACGGTGCAACGCTTGGTATTTTGGGTATGGGGCGCATTGGGCAAGGCATTGCGCGGCGTGGCTCGCACGGGTTTGGGATGAAGGTGATTTATCACAACCGCAGCAAGCTGAATGCCGCAACGGAAGAGAACTGCCGCGCGTCTTACGTGACTAAAGAGAAGCTACTCAAAACCGCCGACCACTTGGTGTTGGTGCTGCCGTACAGCCCAGAGAATCACCACACGATAGGTGCCAAAGAGCTTGCGCAGATGAAGCCGACCGCGACGCTGGTCAACATTGCACGTGGCGGAATTGTGGATGACGCAGCGCTAGCGGTTGCGCTGAAAAACAAAACGATATCGGCTGCGGGCATCGATGTGTTTGAAGGCGAGCCCTCTGTTCATCCTGACTTACTCACCGTGCCTAATGTCGTGCTGACGCCGCATATCGCGTCAAGCTCCGTGCCCACGCGTATGGCGATGGCGAACTTGGCGGCTGATAACTTGATTGATTTTTTTGCAGGACGAGAGGTTAGAACGCCTATTAACACCTTGCCTGTGAGAGCGGCTGCATGAGCCTTGAAATGATGCTTGTTGTGCTGGTAGGCCTTATCCTGCTTGGTCTGCAGCTGTATCTTATTTTTAAGCCCAAGGAAAAAATCGACAATTCATTTCAGTTGGGATTAGAGCGATTGGAGCGCGAGCTTCGCCAAGAGTTGGCACTCACGCGGCAAGAGCAGACGCAGACCATGACGCAAACCTTGGGCGTATTACAGCAAACGCTAGGCGTGCAGCAGCAGACATTAACTCAGCAATTGACCCAGCAATTAGGACAACTGGGTGAAAGTAATGCACGGCGAATGTTGGACGTGCGCGATGTGCTGGATAAACAATTGGAAGCGCTGCAAAAATCGAATAGCGCCAAGCTAGACGAGATGCGCCAAACGGTGGATGAGAAATTGCAAACCACCTTGCAAGCGCGCCTAGGCGAGAGTTTCAAGCAAGTGGCCGAGCGGCTAGAGCAGGTCCACAAAGGGCTTGGCGAGATGCAAAGCTTGGCGCAAGGCGTGGGCGATTTGAAGCATTTGTTGACTAACGTTAAAACGCGCGGTATTTTTGGCGAAGCGCAGTTAGGCGCTTTGATTGAACAAATTTTTGTCGCGGAGCAATACGGCGTGCAGGTGGCAACGAAGCCGAACTCGCGCGAGCGCGTGGACTACGCCATCAAGATGCCGGGTCGATCAACTGATATGGCTGGTGAGCCAAGCCAGCTATGGCTTCCCATCGATGCAAAATTTCCGACTGAAGATTTTGAGCGCCTTTTAGATGCGCAAGAACGCGCTGATGTTGCGGGTGCAGAAGTGGCAGGCAAGGCGTTAGAAATGCGTATCCGCGCTGAGGCGAAGTCAATTTCTGAGAAGTACATCGAGCCGCCGTACACGACCGACTTTGCGATTTTGTTTTTACCCTCCGAGAGCTTGTACGCGGAGGTGCTTAGAAGGCCGGGACTCATGGATTCACTGCAACGTGACTACCGCATTACGCTGGCAGGGCCGACCACGCTTTTGGCAATGCTCAATTCTTTGCAAATGGGATTTAGGACGCTGGCACTAGAGAAACGATCAAGCGAAGTGTGGCAAGTGCTGGGCGCAGTAAAGACCGAGTTTGGTAAGTTTGGTGATGTGCTGGCGAAGGTGAAAGCGCAAACGCAAACCGTGCTGAACACTTTAGATAGTGCCGAGCAGCGTAGTCGTGCGATGGGGCGAGCTTTAAAAACGGTTGAAGCTATGCCTGAAGGCGAGGCGCAGAAGTTGTTGCCTGAAGAATGATCTTGAATGAATCCTGAACTCGCCCGTCTCATCATCGGCCATGTGTTTTTGCATGGTTGCATGGCGGGGATGCGTTTGGCCGCGCCGCTGTGGGCTTTGAATGCTGGTTACTCACCGCTAGTTGTCGGCGTGCTCTTAGCTGGCTTTGCGCTCACGCAAGTTTTTCTCGCATTGCCTGCGGGTCGATTTGCTGAAGCTTACGGTCTCAAGCGTCCCGTACGCTGGAGCATTGCGGCTTCCACCTTGGGGGCTTTGATGGCGACGGTTTATCCGCACATCGTCACGATTAGTCTTGCGGCACTCTTGGTAGGCGGCGCAACAGGCTCTACAGTGATTGCGTTGCAGCGGCATGTGGGGCGTACGGTGACAGGGCAAACCGAGCTCAAACAAGCATTTAGTTGGCTCTCGCTAGGCCCCGCCTTTGCTAACTTTATTGGTCCTGTCACCGCTGGTTTTTTGATTGATCATGGCGGTTTTCAGGTTGCTTTCTTTGCCATGGCAACGTTTCCACTCATCATGTGGGTATGGATGAGAAATACGCGGGAAGCCATACTGGCTGTGGCGTCTACGAATGCTGTTAAAAATAGAGTGTGGGATTTAATCAAAGAGCCAATGCTGCGCCGCGTGCTTTTGGTCAATTGGTTTTTGTCGGCGTGCTGGGATGTGCATACCTTTGTCGTGCCGATTTTGGGACACGACCGTGGCTACAGCGCATCGACTATCGGTTTTATTTTGGGCGCGTTTGCCGTGTCGGCAGCAGCGGTGCGTGGACTCATCCCGTTTTTTGCTGAACGGGTGACCGAGTGGAAAGTGATTGTGGGCGCGATGCTTGCATCCAGTGCGATCTTTGGCGTGTATCCGTTCCTACCCAATCCATGGATCATGACTTTGTTTTCTATCGTGCTGGGGTTTGCACTGGGCTCGGTGCAGCCGATGATCATGAGTGCGCTGCACCGCATCACGCCAGACGCGCGTCAGGGAGAGGCGTTAGCCTTACGGCTAATGGTGATTAACGCATCAAGTGTGGCGATGCCTATGTTGTTTGGCGCAGGTGCAACGCTGGGTGTGTCGTTGGTGTTTTGGTCGGTATCCGTGTGGGTAGGGCTTGGAAGCCGTGTGGCGTATGGCATGCGGACGCTTGAGAATGATTTGGAAGTTAACAGGGAGCTTTAGAACATGAACGTCGTTGTCATTGGTAGGCAAGATTTTGGCAAGGCCGTGCTAGAGGCTTTTCATACGCGGGGTGACACCATCTCGGGTGTTTTTTGCGCGCCCGATAAAGAAGGGGCTAAGCCAGATGCACTGGACGCTCGCGCCCAAGAGCTTGGCTTACCCGTCTTTAAGTTTGCCTCGCTCAAAAGCGACGAAGCGCTGGCAACGCTGCGTGCTTGCAATGCCGATATCGGTGTGATGGCCTATGTGCTGCAATTTGCGCCGCAAGAGTTTGTCACGATCCCGCGGCACGGGATGATTCAATATCACCCTTCGTTGCTTCCTAAATACCGTGGTCCGAGCGCCATTGGATGGGCAATTAGCAATGACGAGCTCGAGACAGGACTCACGATCTTTAGACCCACTGATGGGCTGGACGAGGGGCCCGTCATCTTGCAAAAGCGCTGCGAAATTAGCCCAGACGCGACGCTGGGCTCGGTGTACTTCGATTACCTCTTTCCGCTAGGCGTGGCTGCTATGCTGGAAGCTGCGGACAGTGTGGTGGCTGGCACGCATACCGAGTCGGTACAGGATGAGTCACAAGCGGGTTATGAAGGCTGGTATGAGGCGAGGGCAGCCAAGATCAACCCGTTTGCGCATATCGATCATGTTTATAACCAAATCCGTGCGTGTAATCCTGCGCCTGGGGCGTGGTTGGAAGTTGGCGGGGCGGGCGGCAAGAAGGTGCAAATTTTTGATTGTAAAAAACACACGCACCGCACGTTCGGCGAAGTCAGGAGTCGTGCCGCCAAGGTAGGACAGATCAGTCAAATCACCGAGACCTCGTTCTTTTTTGTGTGTAATGGCGGCGAGATTGAAGTACTGCGCGCCAAGGCGGATGACAGCAAAAAAATCAATGGCGCCGAGATGGCGGCGCATCTGAAACTGACGATTGGACAAGCCGTTTGAGTTTCATCTGCTTAGGTGCTGCGACTTGGGACACGATTTTTCAGGTTGACGCCATTCCAGCTGCGGGTATCAAGGTACTCCCGATTCGCGCGGTGCAAGTGGCGTCAGGCATGGCAACTGCCGCTGCTATCACGATTGCGCGCTTAGGCGGACAAGTGGAGTTGTGGACGCGCATTGGCGCGGACGCTACGGGCGAGCGTTATGCACTAGAGGTAAAGAGCGAAGGTGTCAATACGGACTTTGTTCGCCAGCATGATGGCGTGGTGACACCGTTCTCATCCATCATTGTGGACAAAGAGGGTGAGCGTGCCGTAATTCCATTTTTTGATCCTGCATTGCCTGCTGATCCTGCTTGGTTGCCGCTGGATCACGTGGCCGCGAGTCGTGCGGTGATGACCGATATGCGTTGGCCGCGCGGTGCAGCGACTTTGCTGGCTGAGGCCAGGCGCGTGGGCGTTCCTGCTATTTTGGACGCCGACACTGCCCCGCTGGCGGATTTGCAAACCTTGGTGCCATTGGCATCACATGTGCTTTTCTCTGAGCCTGCGCTGGCAATCTATTCACATAAAACGGCACAGGTAGAAGCCTTGCTGGATGTGGCTTCCCAAGGAACGGCTGAGGTTGTAGGGGTGACGCTGGGCGCGGCTGGCGCATTGATCTGGACGCGAGCGACAGGCCAGGTTCAAAGTATCGCTGCGCCTCAGATTAAGTCTGTTGATACGCTCAATGCAGGTGACGTGTGGCATGGCGCGTTTGCGTGGGGTTTGGTGCAACAGTGGCCGATAGAAAAAGTGGTACGTATCGCAAATTTAGCCGCTGCCATGAAGTGTGAGGTGTTTGGCGGCAGATTAGGCACACCAACTTTGGCAGAACTGGCGAAGCGAGCAAAGGCGCTAGGCCAAGCGATCTAAACCCATGAGTTGGATGGGTGTGATTTCTACCGAGTCCGCATTGGTACTCATCCACACAGCGCCATCTTGCACCGAGACATTGAGCTGCATGCCGCGCTGGGCAAGCTTTGCCAGCGATTGACTTTGAGCCGCTTCAATTTGCCAGATGGTTAAATTACTGGCTCGCGTGAGTTTGCTGGCGATATTTTTCCACCACACATCGGTGCTGCTGGCAAAACCGTAAACACTGACGCGTTCGGATCGGCTTGCAGCTCTCAGTAAGCGTTTGTCGTCAGGTTGCCCGACATCAATCCAGTGCTGCACCGCCTCGGTGTAGTCCTTGTGCCATAGCGCCGGTTCATCCACATCCCAGAGGTCTTTGGCAAATTCAAGGTGACCTGCCTTGTCATCGGCAGGTACATTGAGCGCAAAAGCCAAAAGGCGAATCATCATGCGCTCGTCGGTTTCCGAAGGGTGACGCGCAATCGTGACACTGTGATCGGCATAAACATGCCTGTCCATGTCGGCAATTTGTAATTGGGCTTTGTAGATGGTGGCTTTGAGTGACATGAAATAGCGGTGCCTAGGCTGGCTTTAAGATCGTCCATTCTATGAGTGATACACAAAGCCCCGCAATTAAAAACTATCTAACCCCAAAGGGCTATGCGAGCCTGCGTGCGGAATGGCAGCAACTGATGGATGTGGAGCGCCCCAAAATTGTCGAGACGATTCATTGGGCAGCAAAAAATGGCGATCGATCTGAAAACGGCGACTATATCTACGGTAAACGTAGGCTGCGCGAGATTGACCGCCGCATTCAGTTTTTAACGAAGCGCTTGGAAATCGCCGAAGTCGTTGACGCGAGTATTCACGGCACTTCCGAGCAAATCTTCTTTGGCGCAACCGTGACCTATGCCGATGAGTCTGGCGAGGAGCGCACGGTGCACATTGTGGGGGTGGATGAAGCTGACAGCCTAGCGGGGCAGGTGAGTTGGATTTCGCCGATTGCGAAAGCGCTGACTAAAAATCGTGTGGGCGATGTGGTTCGCTTAATGACACCCAGCG
The DNA here is from genome assembly GCA_947372005.1 of Comamonadaceae bacterium. Taxonomy (GTDB): domain Bacteria; phylum Pseudomonadota; class Gammaproteobacteria; order Burkholderiales; family Burkholderiaceae_C; genus JASGCK01. The sequence goes on from CANBRV010000009.1 coordinate 9,620, forward strand.
GCTGGCAAGAAGTGGAGATTTTGGCTGTGCAATATCCTCATGCGCCAATGCCTCATTAAACCCGTACTACTTTTAGTACAACTTTCATGCGCGCTAGGCTTGCAAGCACTTGCGTTAGGTGATCTAAGTTGCGAACAGCGATTCTGAAGCGTAGATCAGCAATGCCTGTGGTCGGTTCTTGAGTCATGTCAATATGAACAATATTGGCATCGCTTGCAGCTAGAGCAGCGGTAATTTGTGCAAGAACGCCCTGTCCATCAGAGGCGCCAATTTGAATCGGCACAATGAAATTGCGCTCAATGTCGTCCGACCATACGGCTGGCATGATGCGATCTGCATCTTTGTGGATTAAGCGCGTGGCAACAGAGCAACTGTCTCTGTGAATAATGAGGCCTTCGCCATGCCCTAAATAACCTACGATGGCATCGCTTGGAATAGGGTGGCAGCAACTGGCCATGATCATGCTGGCAGATTCATTGCCATCAACAATCAGTTGGTTAGGCACTGCGGAGTCGCTGCCCAGCAACATGCTGCTGGATAGCAGCAATGGGTCTGGCGTTTGCCCATGTTCCGCAAGCAGTTTTGCCAAACGCTTAGCAACAACTGTGGCCATGCGCTTGCCAAGACCAATATCGGTAAATAACTCATCCGTTTTTTTATTGCCTGTAAATCTCAAAGCCCTATCCCATATAACCTGCGAGGCAGAGTCTTGCGGTGGGATGGCTGCGTAACCCTCTGTACGCAGCGCCTGCGCGAGCAATTTGACGCCCATAGAGAGTGATTCGCTTTGAGCTTGCGTTTTCATAAAGTGACGAATTTTGGAGCGAGCACGCCCTGTCCTTACAAATGAAAGCCATGCGGGATTAGGTCGTGAAACGGGTGCAGTGATGATTTCGATACGATCCCCGTTTTTGAGCTCGGAGCGCAATGGCGCCAGCTCACCGTTAATCTTGGCTGACATGCAGCGATCCCCAATCGTGCTGTGCACAGCGTAGGCAAAGTCCACCACCGTCGCGCCACGGGGCAGCGCCATGATGCGGTTTTTGGGTGTGAATACATAGACCGCGTCGGGAAAGAGATCGACGCGGACATGATCCCAAAACTCGGAAGCATCGACAGTTTCTTTTTGAATGTCCAGCAGGGATTGAAGCCATTGAGCGCCAATGTTGTGGCTGACTTCAGCGGCTCCATGGGCTTCATTGTTTGCATTTTTTGCTTTATAGAGCCAATGTGCCGCTACGCCCGTTTCCGCAATCCAGTGCATGGGCTCTGTACGAATTTGAAATTCGACAGTGACGCCAGAGGGCCCCACGAGCGTGGTGTGCAGCGATTGATAGCCATTGGTTTTGGGAATGGCAATATGATCTTTAAATCGCCCAGGAACAGGTTTGTAGAGCTGATGCAGCACGCCAACGGCTGTGTAGCAATCCCAGAGGTTGTCCACAATGATGCGAAAGCCAAATAGGTCGTTGATTTCTGAAAAATTCACATGCTTGTTGCGCATTTTTCGGTAAATAGAAAATAGCGTTTTTTCACGGCTAGAAATCGTGACTTTGAGTTTTGACTTGGCGAATGCGGCTTCTAAGTCTTTTTCACCTCTCAGCAGTAAATCTTTAGCACGAGCACGCGCCTTGGCAGTGGCTGTGGTAAGTGTTTGGTAGCGCCAAGGCCGTAGGTATTTAAACGAAAGGTCTTGCAGTTCGCGATACGTTTGATTGAGTCCTAGACGATGGGCAATCGGGGCATAGATGTCTTGTGTTTCACCCGCGATACGAGCCCATTTTTCAGGCGGCGCATCACCCAGCGTGCGCATGTTGTGGGTGCGATCAGCCAGCTTGATGAGAATGACGCGTACATCAGTTGCCATCGCCAAAAGCATTTTTCTAAATGATTCGGCTTGATTTTCTTCACGCGTTGTGACGGGTAGTTTTTCTAGCTTAGTCAGTCCATCGACAAGGTCCGCGACCGTGCTACCAAAGCGCTCGATGATGTCGCGTTTATCAATTCCGCAATCTTCTAGAGCATCGTGTAGCAGAGCAGCAGATAGCGCTTGCGCATCAAGTTGCCAATCGGCACACAACTTGGTGACTGCCAGCGGATGGGTGATGTAGGGATCGCCACTATGGCGCATCTGCCCAAGATGCAGCTCATCAGCCCAGCGATAAGCCTGACGCACGGTCTCAATGCCGTGGCTATCTAAGTATTGAATCTTGGCGAGTAACGAGGCGAAGCTCGCGGCATCGGCTTTTGCCATCACTCGCTTTTAGACGACTTTGCGCAGCATCTCAACGCCGATGTGGCCTTCTGCGATTTCGCGCAGTGCCGTAACGGCAGGCTTATTTTTACCAGCGACCTTCGGTGTATGACCTTGGCTCAGCATGCGCGCACGATAAGTGGCACTAAGTACCAATTCAAAACGATTGGGGATTTTTTTCAAGCAGTCTTCGACAGTAATGCGGGCCATGATGATTTTTATATAAGTTTGAGTGCTGATAGGGTATCCGCGCGGGCTTTTCGTAGTGCCGAAAATGTAAGTCGCTGTGCGTGGACAATGGCTTTGAGATCAAATAATGCACTCTCAAAAACTTCATTGATTATAACGAAGTCAAAGACGTGCGCTTGGGCCATCTCGTCTTCAGCATTACGCATGCGCAGATCAATTTTGTCGGGAGCATCTTCACCGCGCCGCTCAATGCGCGCTCGCAGCTCTTCTAGGCTAGGCGGCAAGATGAAGATAGAAATGCTATTTTCAAAGACTTTTTTGACTTGAAAAGCGCCCTGATAGTCAATTTCTAGGATGACATCGCCACCAGCAGATATACGCTGCTCAATCGCGGCCTTGCTTGTTCCTGACCGGTGTCCGTGTACATGCGCCCACTCGATAAATGCCTTATCCGCAATCATCTGGTCAAACTCAGCATCACTCACAAAGTGATATTCACGACCGTCTTTTTCTTGACCACGGGGTGCACGAGTGGTGTGTGAAATGGAGGGTTGGACGACGCGGTCTAATTCGCGTAGCGCCTTAACTAGGCTGGATTTGCCAGCCCCACTGGGCGCAGCGACGATAAAGAGGTTTCCAGGGTAATCCATTTTTTACTCGATGTTTTGAACTTGCTCGCGCAGCTGTTCGATCAGCACTTTCATTTCAACTGCAATTTTGGTGGTTTGTAGCGTGGCTGACTTTGAACCTAATGTGTTGGCTTCACGGTGCAGCTCTTGAATTAAAAACTCTAATCGCTTCCCCATTTCTTGCCCTTTTTTGTCGTTGGCACGTGTAAGCACGTTTTCAATCTCAGCGAGATGCGAGCCTAAGCGATCCACTTCTTCAGTCACATCGACTCTGATGGCAAAGGCTGTCGCCTCAGAGAGCGCGCGCTCCTCGGCAACACTCGCACTTATTTTGCCGCCACTATCCTGCATGGCATCGCTAAATTTTTGCAAAAACCGTTGACGTTGTTGTTCCACCAAGGCGGGGACTAGCGGAGCGACTTCATCCCGCAAACGGCGCAGCGCCTTCGTTTGTTCCAGCATGGCTTGCACTAGCTTTCCGCCTTCTAAAGCCCTTGCTTGCATAAACTCTTGCAAAACACGTTGCATGAGAGTCAGTACATCAGCTTCGCTAGCGGTTTCGCTATTGGTTTCACTTTTGGATGACGCTAGTGTGATGATTTCAGCGACTGATAGCGGCAGTGCGCTAGGGGCGAAGCTATGAATCTGAGATTGCTGCGCGAGCAGACTTTGGATACGCGAGGCGGTGATCGGGTTGGTGCTTGCATCAGTATTGATGCTTTGATAGCCCAGTTTGACCTCGCATTTGCCGCGCTTGAGTTGGCTAGCGACTAATTCACGCAGCTTTGCTTCGACATGCCGATAGCTATCGGGTAGTTTGAAGCTGAGATCTAAAAAGCGGCTATTGACGCTACGAATATCAATAGTGATAGTTTGAGACGTGCCTAGTGCTTCTGTACCTGTGGCAAATCCTGTCATGCTGTAAACTGCGCCGTTCATTTCTCTGATTATGTCAAAAACAAAGCCCGCCGCCCTACCTGTTGATACGCTGATTGGCGGTTACCGCATTGTGCGCAAGCTTTCAGTGGGTGGATTTGGCGTTGTTTATTTGGCAAAAGATAAAAATGACGCATGGGTAGCGATTAAAGAATACCTACCATCGTCCTTGGTGACGCGTCTCGAGGGCGAACTGCTACCTAGAGTTGCTGATGAAAAATTATCACTGTACTGGTTAGGTTTAAAGAGTTTTTTTGAAGAGGGGCGTGCCCTTGCGCAAATTTCGCATCCGGCGATTGTGGGCGTGCAGAATTTTTTTAGAGCTAACGAGACTATTTATATGGTGATGAACTATCTGCAAGGCGCTACCTTGCAAGAGTTCATTTTGACGGCGCGTGATTTAAAGCGCGACAAAATTTTTCGCGAATCTACCATTCGGTCGCTATTTGACGAAATCTTGCACGGACTGCGCATCGTGCATCAGTCCAAGATGCTGCATCTTGATATCAAACCTGCCAACCTCATCATTACCATCAGCAACAAGCCTGTGTTAATTGACTTTGGCGCAGCGCGGCAGGTCATCAATAAAAAACAAGACGCGTCGATGCGTCCTATGTACACGCCAGGTTTTGCTGCACCTGAGATGTACCAGCGCGATGGCGAGATTGGTCCTTGGACCGATATCTATGCCATTGGCGCCTGTATTTTTGCGTGCATGCATGGTTATCCACCCGTGGATGCCGCTAGCCGCACAACAAAGGATAAGTTGAGCGTCGTGCTATCGCGTTCGCGCGGTGTGTACTCGGACAATTTGATTGAACTCGTTCAATGGTGCATGGCGCTTGATCCGCACGCGCGGCCGCAGTCTGTTTTTGCGTTGCAAAAGCAATTGGCCGATTTATCTAATTTACGTTATCAAGAAAAAACACTCACGGATCGATTACGTGCAGGGATTGGGAAGCTTATTTCATGAAATTTTCGGCATATCAACGGACCGAACAAGGTGGGCGAAAAAATAACGAGGATAGGATGGGTTATCTATATACATCTGAGTCAGCATTATTTGTGGTTGCCGATGGCATGGGTGGGCACGCTAACGGTGAGTTGGCTGCACAAATTGCGCTAGAGACGATGACCAAGGCCTTTCAAGCACAGGCTCATCCTATTGTTGCAGCGCCTCAAGATTTTTTATCCAAAGCATTGCTACAAGCGCATCACGAAATTTTGCGTTTCACGCATGAAGCAGGTTTAGATGATTCACCTCGCACGACCTTGGTGGCGCTCTTGGTGCAAGCGGGCGAGGCAATGTGGATACACTGCGGCGACTCCCGTTTGTATTGGGTGCGCGGTGAACAACTTGAAAAGCGAACGCTTGATCATTCGTATGCCGAGCAAATGCCCAAAGGGTCCAGCAATAACACGGGATATCAGTCTAAAGTAGTGAATCGCAATGTGCTTTTTACCTGTCTTGGCTCGCCGACCAAGCCCATTTATGACGTGAGCCCAAGCGTGAGTCTTAAACGCGGTGATAAATTCTTGCTCTGCAGTGATGGACTTTGGGGCTCGCTTAAAGATCCTGACATCATTGAAACGCTAGCGGTAACAAATGTTTCGCTGAGTGTGCCACGTCTGATTGACTTGGCCATGCAGCGCGGCGGTGTCTACAGCGATAACGTCACCGCCATCGGCGTTGATTGGCAAAGTTAATTATTTTTGAACAAGAAAGACCTTCCATGAGCTCACCTTCTTTGGCTTCGCGCCAAACCCGTACCGCTGCACAGCTGCGCCCCGTCACTATCACAAGGCGTTATACAGCGTATGCCGAAGGCTCGGTGCTCATTGAGTTTGGTGCAACCAAGGTGCTATGCACAGCATCGGTAGAAGAGCGCGTGCCGCCGCACAAGCGCGGCTCAAACGAGGGCTGGGTGACGGCGGAGTACGGCATGCTGCCACGCGCCACCCATACACGCTCAGACCGCGAAGCCGCACGTGGCAAGCAAAGTGGGCGCACACAAGAAATTCAGCGCCTGATTGGTCGCAGCCTTCGGGCCGTGTTCGATTTGAAACTCTTGGGCGAGCGCACGATTTCACTGGATTGCGACGTGATTCAAGCCGATGGTGGTACGCGCACTGCTGCCATTACGGGGGCGTATGTGGCGGCGCATGACGCGGTCACGTGGTTACTTGCACAAGGAAAAATCACCACCTCGCCAATCACCGACTCGATTGCTGCGATTTCAGTTGGCATTGTGCAAGGTACACCGCTCTTGGATTTGGAATACACGGAAGACTCTGCTTGCGACACCGACATGAATGTGGTGATGACGGGCGCAGGCAACTTCGTTGAAGTGCAGGGCACAGCCGAAGGCGCTGCATTCACACGCACCGAGATGAACGAACTGTTAGCCCTTGCTGAAAAAGGCATTGCAGAGCTTGGACAACTGCAAAAGCAAGCTTTGGCTAAATGAAACTTGTTTTAGCTAGTAACAACCAAGGCAAACTCAAAGAGTTGCAAGCGTTGTTTGCACCGCTTCATATCGAGCTTGTCACGCAATCATCGCTTGGTATTCCAGAGGCCGAAGAGCCCTATGCGACCTTTATTCAAAACGCATTAGCAAAAGCACAGCATGCCGCCAAACTGAGCGGCTTACCTGCGGTGGCTGATGATGCAGGATTCTGCATAGATGCCTTTGGTGGGCAGCCAGGCGTTGACACGAAACACTATGGCGTTAAAAACGGTTATCCAGCAGGTGATGAGGGCATGGTCGATGCGGCGCTATTTCACATGCAAGGCCAAACGAACAGGCTTGCTAAATTAGTTTGCTATTTGGTGGCGGTGCGTTCGCATGATGATTCTGAGCCGCTCGTTGCCAAGGGCTATGCCGAAGGCGAGCTCGCCAAAGAACGTATTGGCGATGGCGGCTTTGGCTTCGACCCCGTGCTTTTCATCCCCGAGATTGGCAAGACGTTTGCCCAGTTGTCTCCTGAAGAAAAGAATGCTCGTAGCCACCGTGGGCAAGCCGCACGGCTGATGGTGGAATTGATCCAAAAGAACTGGCTTTGAAAGATATCCAGCACTACATGCGCCCAGGCCTCTTGCAATTGCAAAGCCTGCCGCCGCTCTCGCTCTACGTTCACCTGCCTTGGTGCATTCAAAAATGCCCCTACTGCGACTTCAATAGCCACGCGGCTTCTGGCGGACTACAGCAGAGTACACAAGAGCGCTACATCGCCGCATTGCTTGCCGATTTAGACGCGGCGCTACCGCTCATTTGGGGGCGCAGCGTGCACAGTATCTTTATTGGCGGCGGCACGCCCAGCCTCTTTGCGCCCGAGCACATTGCCGAGCTGCTGAGCCAAATTAGGGCACGGCTACGTCTCACTGCTGAATGCGAAATCACGTTAGAAGCCAACCCCGGCACGTTTGAGCGTGATCGCTTCAAAGCCTTTCGGCAAGCGGGCGTGACGCGCTTGTCGGTAGGTGTGCAAAGCTTTAACGACCAGCATCTCAAAACCTTGGGGCGTGTCCATTCAGCCGATCAAGCCAAAGCCGCGCTGGAAGAAGCGGCAGCGTGCTTTGACACTTTCAACTTAGATTTGATGTATGCGCTGCCGAATCAAACGATGGAAGAACTGCATGCGGACTTGAACACGGCATTGAGTTTCAAACCACCGCATTTGTCTATCTATCACCTCACCATCGAGCCCAACACCTATTTCGCCAAATATCCGCCGCCAACGCCAGACGAAGACACGGCTTATGCCATGCTAGACGCCATCGTGGAAGCCACAGCCAGTGTGGGCTTGCAGAGGTACGAAGTCTCCGCATTTTCGCAAAAAGGACACGGTTGCTGGCACAACACCAACTACTGGCAGTTTGGTGACTACCTTGGCATTGGGGCGGGTGCACATAGCAAACTCAGCTTTGCGCATCGCGTCATCAGGCAAGTCAGAACCCGCGAGCCGTTGGCTTATATGGACGCAGCGCTGAAAGGAAACGCCATCACGATAGATGACGAAATCAAACACAAAGAGCTGCCGTTCGAGTTCATGCTGAATGCGCTCAGACTGAAAGACGGCGTGCCACTCGATTATTTTTTAGAGCGTACAGGGTTGAGTAGTAACGCCATTAAAAATGGCCTACAAGCCGCACGGCATAAGGGCTTGATGAGTACGGATGATCCGCAAAGATTGCAAGCAACCGAGCGAGGATTCGACTTTTTGAGTGATTTACAAGAGCTATTTTTGTCTAATAGCTAGAACATATGTATTTGCCGCACTAAGCCAGAGATAGCATCGGCGATGGATGGGCTTAATGGGCTGGGCTTGTCGCTGTTGTTGAAGGTGCGTACATCCGATGCCTCGTATTGAGTATCTCCCACTGTGACAACCAGATGCGCGCGTATGACTTCCCATTTGCCTTGTTGATTTTCGCTTAGGCGAATTCGCAGCCCAGCGCTGCCTTCAAAACTGAGTAGTCGCAAAGTTTGCCCTCGCAGTTTTGCCTCCAAAGCTTCGCGTTCGTCATATTTTGCAACTGCACGGGCGAATTCAGCTTGAATAAATTCAAAGCTTGAGGGCTGCAGTCCAGATTCGCCAAATATGAATCCGTCACGGGTGGATACATTTTCGGTAGGTGTTGATGTGCGAGCATCAATCCATTTCCATGAAGTGGTGGCTGGTGGTGAAGTCAGCCCATCGCCTAGTTGATAGGGTGTCTGTGCCGTTGGCATTAAAACAGCACAACCACCCAAAGACAAGCTGAGTGCCAACAAACCAATACGGAGAAATAGCGAAAAAATAATGTTCATAAATTGATTTGAAAAATTGCATCTGCTAAAGCACTATTCTATAAATAAAGACGTTGTTGTCTCTAGCGTAGTAGAATCGAAGGCTTGCAATAACGGAAGCCTGGCAGAGTGGTCGATTGCACCGGTCTTGAAAACCGGCAAACCGAAAGGTTTCCAGGGTTCGAATCCCTGGGCTTCCGCCAAAATAAAAGCAATGCCCCCCCTCGCACAACTCATACAACAAGGCACCACAAATCTGTGGGTCTTCATTCCCACAGCCATTTTTCTTGGTGCCCTGCATGGACTAGAGCCAGGGCACTCTAAGACCATGATGGCGTCGTCCATCATTGCGGTGAAGGGAACTATTGGACAAGCGGCTTTGCTCGGACTGTGCGCCGCACTTTCTCACTCGCTGATTGTTTGGGGTCTTGCGGCAGCAGCGTTGGCGTTTGGAAATGAACTCATCGCGGAACAATCCGAACCCTATTTCATGCTGCTGTCTGCGGTGGTGGTCATGGGGGTCGCGTTTTGGATGTTCGTACGCACTCGCCGTGAAGTGATGGCGGCTCACGCCCATCAGCGCGCCCCACACGATGATCATGCCCACGGACACCATCATCAGGGTCGGGGTCATCACCACGATCACGACTATCAGGATGCCCATGAGCGCGCTCATGCCGAGGACATCAAGCGTCGCTTTGTGGGTCAGCAAGTGACGACGGGACAGATTGCACTCTTTGGATTGACTGGTGGCTTAGTCCCTTGTCCTGCATCAGTGACGATTTTGATGATCTGCCTGCACTTAAAGCGGTTCACGCTTGGCGCAGCGATGGTGGCAAGTTTTAGCCTTGGGCTGGCTATTTCACTCGTTAGCGTCGGTGTCATTGCCGCATGGGGTGCGCGTCATGTGGGCGAGCACATAGGGGCAGGGCGCTGGAGTGATCTCGCACGTAAGCTGCCTTATTTCTCCAGCGGTTTGATGGCGCTGGTCGGTGCCCTCATGGGTATTCAAGGTTTGATTCAAATCGCGCACTAGGACACAAATGGAAGCACTACTCACCTCCATGGGCGTTGTCGCCTTGGCCGAAATCGGCGATAAGACGCAACTTCTGGCCTTCGTACTGGCAGCGCGGTTTAAGAAACCCATCCCTATCATCGCGGCTATTTTTTGCGCCACCATCGTCAATCACGGCCTTGCGGGAGCGCTTGGCGCATGGATCACTTCCATGTTGACGCCTGATGTTTTGCGCTGGGTGCTGGGCGTGTCATTTCTTGGCATGGCCGTTTGGACCATGATCCCCGACAAGATCGAAGAAGAGGAGTCGCAAGTGGCAAAACACTTGGGCGTGTTTGGTGCGACGCTGGTGACGTTCTTTTTAGCCGAGATGGGCGACAAGACTCAGATTGCCACGATCGCGATGGCGGCGCATTTCTCAAGCCCTTTGATGGTGGTGATTGGCACGACGCTC
>CANBRV010000010.1 GCA_947372005.1 Comamonadaceae bacterium
CATTCAACTCATCAACTACACAAAGTACATACGATGGCAAACCAAACTAACCCTACTCTTCCAGTCATCCTATGCGGCGGCTCAGGTACACGTCTTTGGCCACTCTCACGCGAAAGCTACCCTAAACAATTTCATAAATTTGTTGGTACACATACCCTCTTCGAAGATACCGTGCTGCGGGCAACTGCCTTGCCAAGTGGAACTGCAGGCAACGTAGACGAAATAGCCATTGTTTGCAACGAGGCGCACCGCTTCATGGCGGCCGAGCAAGCGGCCCGAGTCTTCAGTGGCAAAGTCCATATCGTCCTTGAACCAACCGCTCGTAACACGGCACCTGCCATTTCGGCAGTGGCTCATTTATTTCCAAATCACACCTTGGTCGTGCTTCCGTCTGATCACTATATGCCAACGGCCGATACATTTATCAATTGCGTTAAAACAGCCCTACCCGCAACTCAGGCTGGCTACTTAGTTACTTTTGGCATTACGCCTACTGCACCTGAAACTGGCTATGGCTATATAGCGGCAGGCCAGGCATTGCCGGGGCTGCCAGGCATTTCGGCAGTTGCCAAGTTCTTAGAAAAGCCAAATTTAGAGGTTGCCAAAACACTACTGGCAACAGGCACGCACACATGGAACAGCGGTATGTTTGTCATGCGTGCGTCTGATTTTTTAAGCGAGCTTAAAACTTATGCGCCAGAGGTGTTTGACGCAACCAAACAAGCCGCCGAAAAGGCCAAAGTTGAAACTGACTTTGCTCGCCTTGACAAATCGGCATTTGAAGCCAGTCCTAGCATTAGCGTCGACTACGCTGTTTTTGAACGAACCACACGCGCCGCAGTTACGCCCTTTAACGGCGCTTGGAGTGACCTAGGCTCATGGAGCGCTGTGGCCGACTTATCTACTCAACTGGCTGCATCGCAAGCCATGCTCGATCAAGCGGCTGACACTACACCTGCAGAGGACGATCAGCATGTACAAATCAATTCTGCGGGCAACCATATTCACTCAGATAAGCCCGTCGCATTAGTTGGTGTTCACGATCTGGTTGTGGTGGATACAAACGATGCTTTGTTAATTACGCATAAAGCTGACAGTCAGCAGGTCAAAGATGCGATGGGCTTGCTTGCGAAACGCATGCCCGAAATTGCAAAAAATCACCGCAAAGTCCAGCGCCCATGGGGATGGTACGACAGCTTAGATTTAGGTAGCAATCATCAAGTTAAACGCATTATGGTTAAACCAGGTGCAAGCATTAGCCTACAAACACATGAACACCGCGCTGAGCATTGGGTCATTATTAAGGGCGAAGCACAAATCACGCTAGGTACAGAAGTCAAAACTTATCACCGCTACGAGCATGTGTTTATTCCTAAACAATGCATGCACCGCCTGCAAAACGTCAGTAAGATGGAAGTAGAATTGATCGAAGTGCAATGCGGCGACTATTTGGGTGAGGACGATATCGTTCGCTATGAAGATGTTTATGGGCGCACGATTGAACCTAAACCAGCGGCATGAAGCGGTGGCATGTTGTTCACACCAAGCCACGCCTTGAAACTCAAGCTTTAGAGAATTTAGAGCGTCAAGGCTATACCTGCTTTTTGCCCACACTGGACGTGCAAAAAATCAGCCGAGGTAAATTTCGCATTGCTACTGAGCCGCTTTTTCCGCGCTATGTGTTTATTCAGCTAGAACATGCCACGGCAGATGCCGGTCTTAATCAGCAAAGCTGGGCACCCATTCGTTCCACAATAGGGGTTCAGCGCTTAGTTAGTTTTGGTACTAATCCTGCCGTTGTGGATGATGGGTTAGTTGCCGAGCTTGCCAAACATCACGAAGCACGCCAAGCACCCGAAGCTATTTTTCAGGCTGATCAACCCGTTCTCGTTACCCAAGGGCCCTTCGCAGGCATTGAGGGCATCTATCAGCGCTTGGCGCAAATGCCAAATGGCGAAGCCAGAGCCTTTGTGCTCATTGAGTTACTCAGTAAATCAATTGCACTGCCGATTGCGCCTGAGCACTTAAAAAAACGACACTAACTCAGCATGGTAAAAATCGCTTGATATGACACACTCAGCCTCCTCAACCAAAGTCGCCCTTATTACCGGCGTTACAGGCCAAGACGGTTCTTATTTAGCCGAGTTTTTATTAGGCAAAGGCTATGTCGTACACGGCATCAAGCGCCGCGCCAGCTCCTTTAATACTGAGCGTGTGGATCACATTTATCAAGATCCACACATTGCGAATAACGATGGTGGTGCACGCTTCAAACTGCACTATGGTGATTTGAGCGATAGCAGCAATTTGGTTCGAATCATTCAAGAAACGCAGCCTGATGAAATTTACAACTTAGGCGCACAAAGCCATGTGGCGGTGAGTTTTGAATCCCCCGAGTACACCGCCGATGTTGATGGCATGGGTACGCTGCGCATCTTGGAGGCAATTCGCATCCTAGGCCTCGAGAAAAAAACGCGCTTCTACCAAGCCAGCACGTCCGAGCTATATGGTCTCGTTCAAGAAACACCGCAAAAAGAAACCACACCTTTCTATCCGCGTAGTCCTTATGCTGTTGCTAAGCTTTACGCTTACTGGATCACGGTGAATTACCGCGAAGCCTATGGCATTTATGCCTGCAACGGTATTTTGTTTAACCACGAAAGTCCGCGTCGTGGTGAAACCTTTGTGACGCGCAAAATCACCCGCGGCTTGGCCAATATCACCCAAGGACTAGAGGATTGCCTCTATATGGGCAATATCGATGCGCTGCGCGACTGGGGTCATGCCAAAGACTACGTGCGTATGCAATGGATGATGCTGCAGCAAGAAACGCCAGAAGATTTTGTGATTGCAACAGGCGTACAACACAGCGTTCGAGCATTTATCAACAAAACAGCCGTGGCGTTAGGCATGACACTCCAATGGAGTGGCTCGGGCGTTAACGAGACGGCCACCTGGATGGAGCAAAACAAGGTCGTGCTGCGTATCGACCCGCGCTACTACCGCCCTACCGAAGTCGAGACCTTGCTGGGCGACCCCACCAAAGCCAAAACCAAGCTTGGCTGGGTGCCTGAAATTACATTAGACGACATGATTGCCGAGATGGTTGCCAGCGATTTAGCGCAGGCCAAGCAGCACGCACTATTGAAATCGCACGGCTATACGATCCCAATTAGTCAAGACTCATAAAAAAGGTGAGATTAATGACCAAAATTTTTGTTGCGGGTCACAATGGCATGGTCGGTAGTGCCATTGTGCGGCACTTATTAGCCAACGGCACATCACAACATGACATCATCACAAGAACTCGCACAGAGCTCGATCTATGTGACCAACAAGCCGTACTTGCCTTTTTTGCGAGCGAACGTCCAACGCAGGTCTATCTTGCTGCGGCCAAAGTAGGCGGCATACACGCCAACAACACCTATCCAGCCGACTTTATTTATCAAAATTTGATGTTGCAATCCAACATCATTCATGCTGCGCATTTAAACGGTGTCCAAAAATTACTCTTTTTGGGTTCAAGCTGTATCTACCCTCGGCTTGCCGAGCAGCCTATGCGTGAAGACGCGCTACTCACAGGCACCTTAGAGCCCACCAACGAGCCGTATGCCATTGCCAAAATTGCGGGTATCAAAATGTGTGAAAGTTATAACCGTCAATACGCAATTAGTCATGGCACTGACTATCGCAGCGTGATGCCTACTAACCTTTATGGGCCTGGCGATAACTACCACCCAGAGAACAGCCATGTCATCCCAGCGCTCATTCGGCGCTTCCATGCGGCGAAAATGCAAAACGCGCCTAGCGTCACGATATGGGGAACAGGCACGCCAAGGCGGGAGTTTTTGTATGTAGATGACATGGCGGCCGCCAGTGTTCATGTGATGAATTTATCTAAAGACTTCTATGAACAACACACTCATCCTAGGCAAAGCCATATCAACGTCGGCTCTGGGATCGACATCACCATTGCTGAGCTAGCCCATACCATCAGCAAAATCATTGGCTACACTGGCACCATCGAGTTCGACGTTACCCAGCCTGATGGCGCTCCGCGTAAATGGATGGATAGCAGCCGACTTGCAAGCTTAGGCTGGAAGGCTCAAACGAGTTTAGAAGCTGGGTTGTGCTTGGCTTATGCAGATTTTCGTGTATAGTTCAACGCATGAACAGGTGCACTCCTAGGCGGTAGCTTGCAAGACGAAATTCACCTCAAAGTCTTACGCCTTTTGCAGGATAGTCCGCAACTCAATCAGCGTGAAATGGCTGAAGCCTTGGGCGTGAGTTTGGGGAAAACCAATTACTGCCTCAAGGCCTTGATGGATAAAGGCTACGTCAAAATGCAAAATTTCATGAGTAACCACAATAAGCTGGCATATAGCTATCTACTTACACCGAAAGGCATCAGTGAAAAGGCGCACCTCACTGCACAATTTTTAAAACGTAAGCTAGCCGAATACGAAGCGCTCAAAAATGAAATTGCGACGCTCGAATTAGAAGTCAAGCACCACATATGAGAGGCTCTCATTCCTTGAATCACTTGTTACAAAGATTGTGGGCTCACTTGAGTCGGCGACGGCAAAAGCAACTTTTTATGCTTTTCGTCCTCATGCTTATTAGCGCACTAAGCGAAATTATCAGTCTTGGTGCCCTGATACCTTTTCTCGCTGTACTCACAACCCCTGAAAAGGTATTTGCTTACCCTCAGGTAGCTAGTATTGCCAATGATTTCGGGATAGCCTCCGCTAAAGATTTAGTTTTTCCACTCACTATGGTATTTGCTCTTGCCGCATTAGCAGCAGGTGCGCTGCGTATGTTTCTGATGTGGGCTAATATGCGACTAGGGCTTGCCATCGGCTCAGACCTAAGCATAGATCTTTATCGCCGCACTTTGTACCAACCTTACCATGTGCACCTTGCACGAAACAGTAGCGAAGTCATTACAGGCATTACCCACAAAATCAATGGTGCCGCTTTCGGAGTTCTACAACCTGCACTCATCCTCCTAAGTTCCGCCTTGCTCCTTATTGGCGTGATGTCGATGCTTATCGCCGTCGATCCAGTTGCCGCGCTGGTTTCTGCATTAGGCTTTGGTATTAGCTACGTGATAATTGCATTTGTGGCTCGGCAGCGACTAAAATCCAATAGTGAGCAAGTCGCTAATGGAGAGATCCAAATGGTCAAAGCCCTCCAAGAGGGGCTGGGAGGCATACGTGACGTTTTGTTAGACGGCGCACAGCCTTTGTACTGCGAAATTTATAAACAAGCCGACTATCCGCTACGACGCGCACAAGGCAACAGTCAGTTCATCAATGCCAGTCCTCGTTATGCCATGGAAGCTATCGGCATGGTTCTGATCGCGATGCTGGCATTTGGTCTGAGCCATCAATACGGCGGCATTGCCAGTGCACTGCCGGTTTTAGGCGTATTGGCGCTAGGAGCACAAAGATTACTACCAGCCTTGCAGGCTATCTACGGGGGTTGGGTCAGTATTATGAGTTGCCAAGCATCACTTGCAGCAACCTTAACTCTTTTAGAACAACCACTCCCTCCAGAAGCTAGTGAATCTGCTCCGCCACCTCTAAACTTTCGACAGTCAATTCAGCTTCAAAACATTCGTTTTCGCTATTCCGACTCAACGCAGTGGGTGTTAGATGCTCTGAATCTCACAATTCCGAAAGGTGCCCGTGTTGGTTTTGTAGGTGCAACTGGTAGCGGGAAAAGTACAGTGCTCGATATTTTGATGGGGCTTTTGCTACCCACCGAGGGCGCACTTTTGGTCGACTCACAACCGGTCAGTGGTCGCCACCAGCGTGCTTGGCAACGCACCATTGCACATGTACCTCAAAGCATTTATTTGGCAGACACCACTTTGGCAGAAAACATTGCCTTTGGTGTCCGCAAGAAAGACATTGACATGGAGCGCCTACGACAAGCGGCCAAGCAAGCGCAAATTGCCGAGTTTATAGAAAATCGACCTCATGGGTACGATGCTTTTGTAGGTGAGCGAGGTATTCGTCTCTCCGGTGGTCAGCGCCAACGCATCGGCATCGCTCGCGCCTTATATAAACAAGCCAGTGTTCTTGTATTTGATGAGGCCACCAGCGCACTCGATAACGCAACCGAGCAATCGGTTATGGAAGCCATTGATGGCCTAAACCGAGATCTCACGATCTTGATCGTAGCGCACAGACTCACCACTGTTCGTAGCTGTGACGTCATTGTGGAACTAAGCAGTGGGCGCGTCATTGCACAAGGCAGCTATGACGAACTGATCCAACATAGTGCGAGTTTTCAAAAGCTTGCAGGTAGTTTGCCAACAACATGAACCCAGCTAGCACCAAAAAACGGTTGCTCATTACAGGGGGAAGTGGCCTGCTTGCGCTAAACTGGGCTTGCGCAATGCGCTCCACACTAGATGTGACACTGGTGACGCATCAACATCATGTTCGTCTTGTCAACGTGACAACAGCTCAAATCGCGTTGAGCGAACCTAAACACATCATCTCGCAATTCACACAGTACTCACCTGATGTCATTGTGCACGCGGCGGGTTTAACCAGCGTAGACGAATGCGAGCTGTCACCCGCACGCGCACATCATGCCAATGTTGAAATTGCAAAGCACGTGGCGTATGCAGCCGCGCGTATGGACGTGCCGCTCATTCATATATCAACAGATCATCTGTTTTCTGGTCATCACAGCTTATCGACCGAAACAACGTTAGTGCAGCCACTGAATCAGTATGCGATAACCAAAGCGCTTGCGGAGGCTGAGGTACAAAAAGTCAATCCGGCAGCGCTTATCATCCGCACCAACTTTTTTGGCTGGGGCCACGCAAGTCGTCAATCTTTTAGCGATTGGCTCATTAACAACCTTCGGGCAAATCAAGATCTACCGCTTTTTACCGATGTATTTTTTACCCCCATTCTTGCTGATTCTCTGGCCTTCGGTGCGCACGAATTATTAGAAGGCGGCGCATCAGGCATTTTTAATGTCGTTGGCGACGAGCGCTTATCCAAATACGAATTTGCACTATTGCTAGCCGATCAGTTTTCGCTACCCCGCGAACGTATTCAACCCAAACAATTAAATGGCTCCCATTTAGTGGCACCCAGACCACGTGACATGTCCTTAGACAATCAAAAAGCTAGGCACGCATTAAGGCGCCCTCTTGGAGGCGTCTCGTCATTTTTAATAGAGCTACAAACCCATGAACGCGCAGGCCGCCCTGCCGAATTACTGAATGCAGTCCAACCTTAATGAGAGCACACCTATCGTGACAATGATTTCTTATGGTCGTCAGCATATTGACGAAGATGACATCCAAGCGGTTGTGGATTGCCTGCGCAGCAACACCCTCACCCAAGGCCCCAAAGTTGCAGAATTTGAGCAAACCATTGCGCACTACGTTAATGCGCGTTTCGCCGTTGCGGTGTCCAGCGGCACCGCTGCGCTACATATGGCGGCACTTGCTGCAGGTGCTAACGCGTCAAATGCACTCTTGACTTCGCCGATCACCTTTGTAGCAACTTCCAATGCGGCGGTTTATGCAGGGGCGACGCCTTTGTTTGCCGATATTGATCCACACACCTTAAACATCTCACCTGCAACCGTAGCAAAAGAACTAGCTAAACACCCAAACATACGCGTCATCAGCCCCGTTCACTTTGCAGGCCTACCGTGCGACATGGTCGCGATCAAAAAAATAGCTGACGGCGCAAATGCCGTCATTGTGGAAGATGCCGCACACGCACTAGGTTCGCGCTACCCCGATGGCTCTTTCGTTGGTAACTGCCAGCACTCCCTCATGACAGTCTTTTCCTTTCACCCTGTCAAATCCATCACTACAGGCGAAGGGGGGCTCATTACCACCAACGATGAAGCCATTTATCGCAAACTACTTCGCCTGCGAAGCCATGGGATCAACAAGGAATCCGATACCTTTTTAGCGCCAGAAAATGCTGAAACGGATGGTATACCTAACCCTTGGTATCACGAAATGCAAGAAATCGGATTTCACTACAGAATTACCGATATTCAATGCGCTTTAGGTATCTCGCAAATGAAAAAACTCGATAGCTTTGTGGCACGCAGGCGTGCCCTTGCTATGCGCTACGACGCCGCGTTTCAAGACTCCAAGCTCATCCAACCGGCCCAAAATAGGGGACGCGATATCAGCGCCCATCATCTCTACCCTGTTCGTATCGACTTTGCAGCAGCAGGCACCACCCGCGCTGCTTTTATGACCAAGTTGCACCGACGTGGCGTCACAGCCCAAGTGCATTACATCCCCGTTACTATGCAACCCTTTTATCAAAAACGAGGTTGTGTCAACGCCGACTATCCCAAGGCCAATGCCTATTACGACCAAGCACTCAGCTTACCTATTTATATGGATTTGACCAATGAAGAACAGGACTCTGTCATTGCTTTACTCTTGGAGTTGCTTGGATGAAACTGGCGTTAGGTACCGCACAGTTTGGACTGGCTTACGGAATTGCAAATCCACAGCCACAAATCAGCTTTACTGAATCGCAAGCAATCATTGCATACGCGCATCAGCAGGGCATGAATGTCATAGATACGGCGATAGGGTATGGAAATAGTGAGGAGAGGCTTGGCGAAATTGGCGTGCAGGCATGGAAAATAATCTCCAAACTGCCAGAAATACCCGCTACTGAGAACGTTCAGGCATGGATATACCAGTCAGTCAAAGCCTCCCTAGAAAAACTCAAAGTGCAATCGTTATACGGACTGCTATTGCATCGCCCATCCCAACTTTTGGGTGACAAAGGTGTTGCCATTTATGCCGCCTTACAACAATTGAAATCTGATGGTTTGGTAGAAAAAATAGGTGCCTCTATTTATCAACCTTCGGAGCTAGATGATCTTCTCGCTATTGGAAAAATGGATGTAATACAGTCCCCTCTCAGTGTTCTAGATCGACGCTTGATAACCTCAGGCTGGCTGGAACGCCTCGCAGATCAGGGAATCGAGATCCATGCCCGCTCAGTTTTTCTTCAAGGCATTCTTTTAATGTCAACTGACGAGCGCCCCAAAAAATTTGATCGTTGGTCAAACTTATGGGGTAATTATCAAAAATGGTTGCAAGACACAGGCATGTCACCTCTCCAAGCTTGCCTTGCCTACGTATCATCCATCCCTCAAGTACAGCAAGTGGTGGTTGGTGTCAATGGACTGCAGCACATCAAAGAAATTTTAGGCGTCAAGATTGATAAAGCACCAGCTTGGTCATCTGATTTAACCATAGACGATGAAACACTTCTCAACCCTCTTTCTTGGCTCAACATAGCATGAATCTCTCCAACATCCTAGGCAGCATCGCCATTGAGAGACAGCGCCGCATGTCGGGTTTGCTAAAACCAGATCCCTATGCACTCGTTTTATGGAACCAAGCTCTTGCTGCACTCAAAAGTGACGCAGAGCGTAGCCGCTTAACATATGCCTTCACTTATGCCAAAGGCATCAAATATAAGCATGCAGGGCTAACGAGTGATATTTATTTTTCACACCCCCTAAGGGTTGCCGCATTGGCTGTACTGGTATCAGGCACTCAAGAGGCGGATATCGGCATTTTGGCCATACTGCACAATGTTTTAGAAGTCTCGGATGTATCAGCAGATACGCTAGCAGAAATTTTTGGAATGGAAATAGCAAGCCAAGTAACCGCTCTAACCGTTGATCGAGCAGTTCAATGGCACCCCCCCTACAAGACGGAGTACTACCGCAAACTCATGGACGGTCCTCACGCTTCTCGTGTGGTCAAAATTGTAGATAAATTAGACAACCTCTTTTTGTTAGGCCTGAATCCCGACGAAGAAGTCAAGGAAAAATACCTCGCAGAGATTAATCGTTTCGTGCTGCCCATGACGCAGTTGGCACTTCCATATTTAGAGACTTACCTTCAAGAATTAATCATCGACTGCCAAAAAACGGGGCTGTTAGAGCATCCCTCGGCAAATCATTGAAAGAACAATATGAACTTAGAACTCACAAACCGTGTCGCGATAGTCTGTGGTGCAAGCAAAGGAATGGGGTTTGCATGCGCGCAAGCTTTGGCTCTGGAGGGCGTCAAAGTTTTAATGATTGCGCGTGATAGCGCGGCACTAGCTGAGGCCGCTCAAAAAATAAGTGTGAAGGGCGGCACAGTTCAAGCCTATGCAGGCAATGTCAGCGAGTTCGATCTGCCCGCATCCGCCGTACGTCGATGTAAAGAGCTGTGGGGCACGGTAGATATTTTGATCAATAACGCAGGAGGACCCCCTATGGGCTCCTTCCAAGAACATGGCGCAGCGGCATGGGAAGCGGCGATTCAAACCAACCTGATGAGCGTAGTTCGCTTTTGTCAAGCCGTGGCACCTGACATGAAAGAAAAAAAATGGGGCCGCATCATCTCCATTACGTCGACCGTGGCAAAAGAACCCTCACCTGCGATGGTGTTGTCTGCAACCACGAGAGCAGGCGTTGCCGCATTTTCAAAATCCCTAGCCATCGAGCTGGCATCCTTCAATATATCTTCAAACGTGATCTGCCCAGGAGGGGTCCTAACGGATCGTTTGGTCAATCTATTGCAAGCGCGAGCTGAACGAGAAAACAAACCCTACCAAGAGATTCTTTCAGATAGCCAACAATCCATCCCCGCAAAACGATTTGCTCGCCCTGAAGAAGTGGCAGATGTTATTTTATTTTTAGCGTCCGAGCGGGGTGGTTATGTCAATGGAGTCAGTCTCAGCGTGGATGGCGCCTTAACAAAAGCATACAACTAACGTGCTATTTAAACCTGATCTTTTCTCGATGACGCGTCCAAGTTGGGCAAAATTAGATAGCGCTATCGCGCAAACACTGGAAACAGTCCTACCGCTTTTGCCAATTGCACTGAGCCCTTTGTGCAGTGAGCCAGAACAGTCTGATGCGCTGGGAATCAATTCGAGTAATTTCCGGTTAAACACTCCGCAAGGGGGGTTTCTGTTAAAACGCTGGTCGCATCAAGCCAATATAAGTGACATCAAAATAACTCTCTCCATCATGACATGGCTGGCAACCAGACGCGTACCGGCTCCTGCCCCCGTGCCCTTTCGAAATGGTGAGGTTTTATTGCGACTAGAGAGCAGCTCATGGAGCTTATTTCCGTTCATTGAAGGAAATTACTTTTCAGGCGAAGGTGATGAACTCATCGCTACTGGAGAAGCAACAGGACATCTCATGCAGTCCTTATCACAATTGCCTGCAATGCATATGCCATCAAATGGGCCTGCGCATATGACCGCTGCCGATGGGGCGCTACTACTTCAAATTCATGCAAACCCTCAGTCTTGGGATCAGTGGTTTGGCATGGAAGATGCCAGCTCACTTGCGAAATGTTGGCCTATGGTGTTAGCAGAATGGGAAAAGCTCAGCCAATCACCATTAAAAGATGGATTGACTCAGGCGGCTCATTTTGATTTACATCCACATAATTTAATTGTCAACCATCAAGCGGTAGTCGCAGTACTCGATTTTGAAGCTTGTAAGCTGATGCCAGTAGGCTATGCCTTGGCTTTTGCTGCGCTGAAGCAATGTAGGCAAGCTATGACACGACAAGCATCAACCGGCGATCCACGTGCAACAGGAAATATGTACCTCCGCGCAGCGGTCAACCATTACACCCATACTCGTGATATTGCCACGCAGTTTGGTGACTTAGCCATATGCGAAGTGTTGCGACGGATTTGCATCATTCTTCGCCTAAACGTAGAAAGTGGTGAAAGAAAATGGAACAAAGTGCTGCCTATTCAACTTACACATCTTCGTGAAGCACGTGCTCTTTTTGGATAATCTAAAGTATCAAACATGAAAATCGTCGCCTTATTGCAAGCTCGTATGGGGTCAATTCGTCTCCCCAACAAAGTCATGCGCCCGATCAACAATACGCCGATGATCGAACTCATGCTCACTCGTTTAAGTCAAACAAAACGTGTGTCTCAAATCGTCTTAGCAACGTCCGTTGATGCTAAAAATCAACCTCTAGCAGAGCATGTACGTAGTCTGGGTTACGAAGTATTTCTCGGTAGTGAAGACGATGTTTTGGATCGTTTTTACAATGCCGCTCTTTATTACAAAGCGGATGCCGTCATTCGCGTAACTGGTGACTGTCCTTTAATCGACCCCACGCTAATTGACACCATCATTGCTGAATACGAAACAAGTGGCGTAGATTACGCCACCAATACCTTGCCGCCCACCTATCCCGATGGACTAGACGTAGAAATTTTTTCGTTTGATGCCCTAAAAATAACGGCACAAACAGCCATTAAGCCGTACGAAAGAGAGCACGTCACCCCCTTTATCAGGACATCCAGCATCTTTAGTCACCGTAACATTGCCAACACTGTTGATTTATCTCATCTTCGATGGACAGTAGATGAGTTGGTTGACTTTGCAGTTATTGAACAAGTCTTTCAACATTTTCATCCACGTATCGATTTTTCTTGGCATGAGGTGCTAAACCTTCAACAGCAAAGTCCACATATTTTTAGTGCCAACCAAACAATTAAGCGCAACGAAGGCTCTACGATGAGCGAAGCTGAAAAACGTAACAAACAAACTCAAGCAGGAGCAACTATTTCACATGCATAAGATAACCAACTACGAACTATCCAAACGCTTTTCAGCCGAAGTACATAACTACATTCCTGGCGGTGCTCACACCTACTCCAAAGGCGATGATCAATTTCCAGTCAATGCACCTGCGGCCATAGTTCGCGGCAAAGGTGCACACGTTTGGGACCTAGATGGCAACGAATTTATCGATTGCAGCATGGGTTTAACTTCTGTCTGCATTGGACATGGCTATGAGCCAGTGGCACAGGCTGTGGCGGATGCCGCTTTTCAAGGAACCAATTTTCAACGCCCCGCTGGTATTGAGCTAGAAGCCGCCAAACTTTTCTTAGAAACCGTTGAGTCGGGTGACATGGTCAAGTTCGCCAAAAACGGATCCACCGTTACCACCGCAGCCGTCAAACTTGCAAGGGCCTATACAAGCCGTAACCGAGTAGCCATTGCACGTGAGCACAACTTTTTTAGCTTCGACGACTGGTTTATTTCAACCACTCCTTGCGACCGAGGTATCCCTGCGCAGGTTCGCTCGATGACGGCCACATTTAGCTACAACAACTACGCCTCTGTCGAAGCACTGCTTGCCGATAACGACCATGATATTGCTTGCCTCATCATGGAGCCCGTTAAATTTGATCCTCCAATTGACAACTTTCTGCACAAAGTCGCAGCGCTGTGCAAGGATAGAGGGGTCTTACTCATTTTGGATGAAATGATCTCTGGCTTCAAATGGGATCTTAGAGGTGCGCACAACTTCTACGGCGTAAAACCTGATATGGCAACATGGGGTAAAGGGATTGCCAATGGCTTTTCAGCCTGCGCCCTCACGGGTCGTGCCGACATTATGGAGCTTGGAGGCATTCGCCGCGAAGGCGACGACAAACTGTTTCTGATTTCAACAACCCACGGTGCAGAAACCACCGGGTTGGCCGCCATGATTGCCACCATTCAGGCATTCAAACAACACAACATGATTGCGAGCAATTGGGCAAGAGGTGAAATTTTAAAACTTAAATTACAACAAATTATTGACAAACATGGGCTTGGGCACACATTGCAGCTTTTGGGCTATCCATGCCTCTTTGTCTTGGTTTGCCGTAATGCCTCTGGCGAAATAGATGACGTGTTCCGCACTTTAATGATGCAAGAAATGATTGCGCATGGTGTCTTGTTTCAAGGTATGCTTTATCCGACTTGGTCACACCAAGAGGCGGAAATAGACCATATTGCGATGGCGTTTGATGCGTCATGCGCCATCTATCAAAAAGCCATTGCTGCGGGCACAACTGCACAATTGCTGGTTGGTAAACCTGCAAAAGCTGTGTTCCGTAAAAAAATCTAATGCGTACCCAGCATATTGCGATTCGCGTAGATGCTTCTCATGAAATTGGCACAGGGCATTTCATGCGCTGCTTAACGCTGGCTGATGCTCTAAACCAACACAACGCTCAGGTTACTTTTGTCTGCCGACATTTACCCGAATATCTAGCTAATACCCTCACAGAAAAAGGGCATCATTTAATCATGTTGAAGAATGACTTCAACACGAAGACTATTGGCGATTTGACGCATTCGCATTGGTTAGGCGCAAGTCAGCAAAGTGATGCAATGGAATGTATTCGATTGCTGGGACACCAACAATGGGATTGGCTAATCGTCGATCACTACGCATTGGATGCGCGATGGGAATTAGCTTTAAAAACACTCATCAAAAAAGTGATGGTCATTGACGATCTAGCAGATCGCCAGCACGATTGCGATGTGCTCCTTGATCAAAACTTCTTTCTTAATTTGAAAGAACGATACACCCATAAGATTCCATCGAATTGCGTCGCACTTCTAGGACCATCTTATGCATTACTACAGCCCTTGTATGCAAAATTACATCAAAGCTTAGTATTAAAGAGTCTTCCTGTTCGCCGGATATTCATTTTTTTTGGGGGCATAGATAACGAAAATTTGACTAGTAGAACTATTGACGCATTTCAAAGACTGAAACGCACTGACATTACGCTAGATATTGTCATGACTGACAAAAGCCCACACTTCGCAAGTATTAAAGAACAGATCGGCGGATATTCAAACATCTGTTTATATAGCACGATACCAACACTTGCCCCAGTTATGTATAAAGCCGACTTAGCAATTGGGGCTGGAGGAGCCACTACCTGGGAGCGTTTATGCTTAGGTTTGCCAAGCATCGTTATCAGCATAGCTGACAATCAAAAGAATGTTTCAACACATTTAGCAAATGCTGGATTAATCAAATATTTAGGTAGCCACAAAAAAGTGACAGTCGAGGAAATCCACCAAGCTTTGCTTTTACTTATACAAACACCTTCGCTCTCAAGTTGGTCTGCGAAATGCTTTGAAATGTGCGATGGCCAAGGAACTCTTCGAGTAGTGGATCAATTACTTTTACCAACCACAAAAGTACCGCTATGAAAATTTTAATAACAGGAGTCAGTGGCTTTTTGGGACAAGCTGTGCATGCCAAATTAAAAAGCGCTGACAAAAATGTTATTGCAACTTCACGGAGAGGATCAACTGGCACCATAGCCTGCGATCTTGCAAATCCATCAGAATTGATGATGCTACTAAAACGACAAGCTCCAGATTGCATCATTAATATTGCGGCAGAAACAAATTTTGGTACTGGCGTACTGCCAACAGTTTATCCCACCAATACATTAGCGCCCGCGATTATTGCGGCTTATTGCAAACAAACTAATGCGTATTTACTTCAAACATCTAGCTCAAGTGTGCATGGCTCAGAATATACATTCTTGAATCTTAAAACACCCTGTGAGCCTAACTTTGATTATGGCATCAGCAAACTTCTTGCTGATCAAGCGATTTTGGCTTCAGGCTGCCGAGCAGCAATCATTCGGTTTGGCGGAATTTTTGGTCTTAACGGCCCGCTCCATTTAGGTATTAACAAAGCCATTGCGCTAGCCCAGACGGGCACTCGTCCCAAGCTTTACGGCACAGGCATATCGCAGCGCAATTACTTGTATGTGCAAGACGGTGCCGCAATGATTGAGAGGTGTGTGCGCAATCAGATAGAAGGCATCTTGTATGCAGGCGGTGAAACAGTCTCTATCGCCCACATGCTTAACTGTATCAGCGCTACTTTTTTATCAGGCAAGCAGCCAGAAATAATAGAAGGCAAGGATTCACACGATCAGCTTGTGGATGTCAGTCCAGAGTTAGGGGCTTATCATTCATTTCAAGAAGCTTTAAATGACATGCGACTCTAAATATCAACCTATGCAGTGCAACTCTGAAAGTCTCAATCAATGAATAGTCAATTCCAACCACAACTAGTCTCCTTAGGGTACGTCCAAGCCAGTCCGCGCCCCAATCAACAAGAGCTTGATAATTTCTACACGAATATTTACTATGGTGAAGGTGTTACAGACACCTACCATTCGCTCTACAGCGAAGATGAAATTAAGCAAAAGCGGATGCGTGCAGATTGTGTTGTAGAACTATTGGCTCAAAATTTAAACACTAAAAAAGAATTAACTTTTATTGAAATTGGTTGCGGTGAAGGCTTTGTTTTAGCAAGCGCCGTAGCAAAAGGCTGGAATGTCTTAGGCGTAGATTATCAAAAAACACCAGTGGAGACTTTTAATCCAGAAATTGCATCGAATGCAATTTCTGCGGATCCTAATGTATATTTAAACGAACTACTAGACACGAAGGTTAAAAAAGATGTCATCGTTTTGCAAAACGTGCTTGAGCATGTGCTTTATCCAGAAGAATTACTGAAGAAACTCCAGCAACTATTATCCGATGATGGCTGCCTGCTTGTTCAAGTGCCAAACGATTTCAGTGATTTCCAGTCGCTAGCAAAACAGAAGGACTTAATCGATCGGGACTATTGGTTTCTGCCCCCGCAACATTTGAACTACTTCAATGAAAAAAATCTTCCTGCTGTGGCTCGATCGTGTGGGCTTGAAGTTGTTGATGGAATTACAGACTTTCCCATTGAAATGTATCTCTGGGGGCACTCTGAAAATTATGTGACTAACAAAACACAAGGGAAATTTGCCCATCAAGCTAGAGTATCGTTGGATTTGTTTTTTGCTAGAAACGGGCTTGAAAAATATCTCCAATTTTACCGTGCTGCATTTCAAATAGGCGTTGGTCGAAATATTTGCGCTGTTTTAAAAAAACTGTCTGTACACAAATAAATACTTTATAAATGCGCGTTGCTCTCCTTGGTGATATTCACGGTAATTGTTTTGCACTCGCGGCTGTTTTAAATGCTGCGCGCGAGGTTGGCGTAAAAAAATTATTACTAACTGGAGATTTTGTTGGGTACTATTTTTGGCCAAAAGAAGTCATAGATATGCTCGATGGCTGGGATATAGCGGCTGTACGCGGGAATCATGAAGATATGCTGATTGAAGCATTACAAAATCCAGCATCTCTCCAAAAAATTGAGGCGGCTTATGGATCGGGGTTAAAAACAGCAATTGAAACCCTAAGCCCCGCCCAAATTGACTGGCTATGCCATCTCCCTCACCCCCTCTCTTTTGAGCTTGAGGGAAAATCGTTACTGCTGTGCCATGGCTCGCCGTGGGATGTCAATCAATATGTCTATCCAGACGCGAAAACTGATCTACTTGATCGGTGTGCTGAATCAGGGCATGACTGGGTTGTCATGGGACACACCCACTACCCTATGATTAAGCGGGCAGGGCAAACAGTTTTAGTGAATCCAGGCTCAGTGGGGCAACCACGTAATCGAGTTTCTGCGGCTCATTGGGCCTTACTTGACACCGGATCGCAAGATCTAAACCTCATGACGACATCCTATGACGCTTCTGCAGTAGTAGAGTTGGCGACCCAGCGACATCCTGAACTACCCTATTTGAGCAACGTTCTTTTAGGGCATCGCTAACTAGGTTGCAAGCAAATTCAATGAAAAAAAATATACTAATCACAGCAATTGGCGGAGACATTGCTCAAGGCATTGCGTCCATCCTCAGGCAAGCATTCCCAAGTTGGTCTTTAGTAGGGATTGACGTACATGATCGTCACGCTGGGAGTCTCTTTGTTGACTACTTTTGTCAGGCTCCCAGAGCAGCTGATGCTAATTACGAAGATGCTCTCCAAACTATAGTGAGACAGCACCAAATTGATTTGATTATTCCTATGTCTGAAGCTGAATTGCAATTTTTAGCCTATCAAGAATATATCGAGATTGGTGGCGCAAAACTACTAATGGCTAATCATCGCGCCATAGAGATAGGCGCTGACAAATTAAAAACTGCGCAATTCCTTACGTCTATTGGGCTACCAGCGCCATGGACCGATTTAGCAGAAAATTTTGACTCAACCAAACACTTACCTTGCATCTTTAAACCAAGACGTGGAGCAGGATCTAAAGCAGTTTTTCGTTGCGATACAGCAAAAGAAGTAACGTTCTACCAAGAACATCATGTGAACGCGATTATTCAAGAGTTACTTTTACCAGCCGATCAAGAAGTGACTTGCGGAGTCTTCCGCACCATCGACGGTAAAACAGCTGTTTTACAATTGCTACGAACCCTAACAGGTGGTTTTACTGGTTGGGCTCGAGTCATCAATCATTCAGATGTTTTGTTCCAATGCTCTAAGCTCGCTAGTGCGTTAAATTTACGTGGTTCAATTAATGTCCAGCTACGAATAACAGCTAACGGAGCAAAAATATTTGAAATCAACCCTCGTTTTTCATCTACTGTTTTAATGCGACATCAAATGGGATTTTCTGATCTCCTTTGGTCGATTCAAGACTTAATGGGAGATGACATACACCTTTTTTCGCCTCAGGTAGGTACAACAGCCGTGCGCCTTCAGGGGGCGCAATTGCTCTCATCTCATGCATTGGGAAAAACATGACCATACAAATTCTTGATAAGAAAATTGGGGCAGATTTTGCCCCCTTCGTTATTGCTGAAATGTCAGGCAATCACAACCAATCGCTGGAACGAGCCTTGGAAATTGTGGAGGCAGCGGCAAAAACAGGCGCGCACGCACTAAAAATTCAGACTTACACGCCAGACACCATGACACTCGATCTGGATGAGCGTGAATTTCATATCAGTGATCCCAAAAGTCTTTGGTCTGGTACGTCGCTCTACAAACTTTACGGTAAAGCCTATACGCCTTGGGAGTGGCACAAGCCTATTTTTGACAGGGCGGCTGAACTGGGCATGATTGCGTTTAGTACGCCATTTGACGATACGGCTGTGGATTTTCTCGAAGCTTTAAACGTCCCCTGCTACAAAATCGCGTCTTTCGAGAATACCGACCTTTCATTAATCAAGCGAGTCGCAGCAACTGGCAAACCCCTCATTATTTCGACTGGTATGGCGACAGCGGCGGAGCTGGATGAGACAGTCCAAGCTGCGCGAACTGCAGGATGCAAAGATTTAATTCTCTTAAAGTGCACAAGCACTTATCCAGCTACGCCTGAAAATACCAACATACGCACTATTCCGCATATGCGCGAGCTATTTGGCTGCGAAGTGGGGCTTTCTGATCACACCATGGGCGTGGCAGTTTCTGTGGCAAGTGTTGCCTTAGGCGCTACCGTTATTGAGAAACACTTCACCCTCAATCGCGCTGACGGAGGAGTAGATAGTAGCTTTTCAATGGAACCCGCAGAAATGGCGCAATTGGTGGTGGAGTCGGAACGAGCTTGGCAATCACTTGGTCATATAAGTTACGGTGCAATCGAAGCCGAGAAAAAATCTATTCAATTCCGTCGCTCTCTGTACATCACACGTGATTTGAGAGCGGGAGAAAAATTGACCCGAGAAAATGTTCGGGCTATTCGTCCAGGCCTAGGTTTGCCCACTAAATATTTTGAGGTGATGCTT
>CANBRV010000011.1 GCA_947372005.1 Comamonadaceae bacterium
CGCTTTCCGTTTAGTCTGACCACAGGCCGATTGCGCGACCAATGGCATGGCATGAGCCGCACGGGCACGCTTGGGCGCTTGTTCGGTCATGTGCCTGAGCCTACAGTGCAAATGAACGAGCAAGACATGGTGCGCCGTGGCTTCAAAGCGGGTGAACTCGTCCACGTCACATCGAAGCGCGGCTCGGTCGTGCTGCCCGTACAAGCGTCCAAAGAGATTGGCATGAGCCAAGCCTTTATCGCCATGCATTGGGGCGGTCAATTTTTGAGTGGAAAATCCAGCACCGGCGAGCCGCTTTTGGGCGTGAATTCACTCACGACCTCCGCGTTTTGTCCTGACTCAAAGCAGCCTGAGTTAAAACACGCAGCCGTCAAAATACTCAAAGCAGAATTGCCACAGAGCTTATTGGCTGTGGCTTGGCTGCCCATAGACGCAGCGCACCTTGCCCGCGCTGCGCTTCAAAAATTGATGTCTGAGTTTGACTTTGCCAGTCTCGTTCCTTTCGGGCAAGAAGCGATTGGCGAACAGCGAAGCGGCTTGCTCTTTCGTGCATCCTGCCAATACCCTCCCACGTTCGATCTGCTTGAAAAAATCGAATCAATCTTGCAATTGAACACGCCTGTAGCACTACGCTATCGTGACAAAAAGAACGAGCAGTACCGTGTGGCGCTGATGAATGGCGAGCCCTCTTCAAGCTCGAATTTGAAAGGCTTCTTACTCGCAGGCGATGCGTCCTCTGGCGCGTGGATGCAAACGCTATTGCAAGAAGATTTAAGTGCCCAGGCGTTTCGTCGCCGCTTGCTGCTGCCAAGTCCAACCGCTCCAGAAGGCGCTCCAGCCAAGGCGGCGCAAGTGTGCAGCTGCTTGAACGTGGGTGCGGACAAGATCACAAATTGCTTGATGCGCATAGAAGGTGATGAATCAGCTCGCCTATCTGAATTGCAAGGCGAGCTCAAGTGTGGCACGCAGTGCGGCTCGTGCGTGCCCACGCTCAAGCGCATGATTCGGGAGACTGCGACAATTGGCACATGAGCGCTACATCTTCAATCTCCCACTACATCAAAGAAATTGGCCGAGGCAAGGAAGGCGCTCGCTCGCTAACACGTGAGCAGGCCGCTGATTTATTTGGTTTGGTGCTAGACGGTGCCGTAAGCGATTTAGAAATTGGCGCATTTTGTCTCTCCATGCGCATCAAAGGCGAAACGCCGCTAGAGCTGATGGGATTTATTGATGCGGCTGAAGCGAAAATCCAAAAAAGTGCTCTGCAGCCTTTATTTCATAAGGCTTCTACAAGGCCCGTCGTGGTCATTCCTAGCTACAACGGCGCAAGAAAATTACCGCTACTCACGCCGCTCTTGGCGCATCTACTGGCTAAAAATGGCTGCGATGTTTTGGTTCACGGCATGGACGAAGGACTTGGCAGCCGTGTCACAAGCGCCGCTTTGTTTGCACAATTGCCCGCTCATGCCAACGTCAACTATGTGTCAATTGCCAAACTCTCACCGCCGCTTAAAAAATTACTCGATGTGCGCAAAGTAGTTGGACTGCGTAACAGTGCGCACAGCGTCGTTAAGCTGATTAATCCGTTTCGTTTGGAAACACATACAAAATCGGTTTTAGTGACCAGCTACACCCATCCTGAATACGCGGTGTCGATGAATGAAACCTTAGTCGGCTTGCAAGCGACATCCCTTTTGCTGCGCGGCACCGAAGGCGAAGCGGTAGCGGATCCACGCCGCACGCCTGTCATGACCGGGCTTCGCGCTGGCACAGCAGTCGTATTGCAAGAGATGCAACATGGCTCTATAGATACATTGCCGCTACTGCCCGCCACGACAGACGCCGCCATCACAGCTAGCTATATTCAATCAGTTCTAGCGGGCGATCAGCGCGTCCCAGCACCGATTGCTTTGCAGGTTCAGCATATTTTGAAGCTCTTATGAAGACATCTCGCTCATCCCTCAAAGGCTCCGTCACATTAGTTGGTGCGGGTCCTGGTGACCCTGAGCTTTTAACACTCAAGGCAGTCAAAGCGATTGCGAGCGCCACCGTCATCTTGGTGGATGATTTGGTCAACGAAGAAGTGCTTGCCCATGCCAGTCCAAACGCTCGTATCGTGTATGTTGGCAAGCGCGGCGGCTGCAAATCAACACCGCAGGCATTTATCGAGAAGATGATGATTGCCGAATACAAAAAAGGCGAGGTGGTTGCTCGTCTCAAGGGCGGCGACCCGATGATTTTTGGCCGCGCAGGCGAAGAGCTGGCGGCACTGGCTATAGCAGGTGTGCCATGCACGGTGGTCAATGGCCTTACGTCAGGGCTCGCGGCAGCAACAGGGCTAGGCGTGCCACTCACGCATCGCGACTATGCGCATGGTGTTGTCTTTGTGACAGGTCACGCCGCACCTGGTGGAGCAGAGACCGACTGGGTCACGCTTGGTCAAATGGCAACCCAACTCAAACTCACCTTAGTCATTTATATGGGTGTTAGTCACGCAAGCCTTATTCAGCAAGGCTTGCAAACTCATTGCGCTTCAAGCACTCCGGTTGCTCTCATTCAAAGTGCCAGCACAGTACAAGAGCGTCGCATTTTGACGCAGCTAGGTCAACTCACCCAGTCTATTAAAGACGAAGCGCTACAGAGCCCTCTGATTATGGTAATTGGTGACGTCGCTAAGTTGGCGCAAATGTCATCGAGCGTTGCCGTCAGTTCCGAGCAAGATCGCTATAATGCGAGGTTGGTCGCTTAAACGATCAATTTCCGGAAATTGTTTAACCTCTTATTTTAAGGATCCTGACATGAACAAGTCACTCGTTTTGGCCGCATTGATCGCTGCCGCTGCTCTCGCCGCTTGCGGTAAAAAAGAAGCTCCTGCTGAAGCTCCTAAAGTTGAAGCTCCTGCTGCTGCCGCATCTGCTCCTGCTGCCGCTGCATCTGACGCTGCTGCTGCCGCTCCTGCTGCCGCTGCCGCTGCTGTTGACGCTGCTAAAGGCGCCGCTAAAGACGCAATGAAGAAGTAATCTCTTCTCTGTACTCTTAAAAACCACCTTCGGGTGGTTTTTTTATATCTGCAACCAATCAAAACCTGATTCCGCATCGGCAATGTGCGTCTGGCAACTAAAGCCGTTCGCTATAGATCCTAATACTTCACGCACAAGATCGGGGTGGTTATTTTGTTCACTCAAATGCGCGGCCACCACATGTTCTAAATCCTGATGAAGCAAAGTTTGCAACAAATTTGCTGCCTGCGCGTTACTCAGATGCCCATAGCCACCAGCGATGCGCTGCTTCAAAAATGGCGGATATTTGCTTGCTTGCAAAAGCGCTTCATCATGATTGAACTCTAAAACCATTGCATGCAGCCCTTGCATCCGCTGAGTCACATGCGGGGTTACATGCCCCAAGTCGGTCAAAAGCCCAAAACGCTTATTGCCGTCCGTCACAACCAGCTGCAAAGGCTCTTTAGCATCATGCGTTACGGTAAATGGATGCAAATATAAGTCTCGAACCGTAATTGGCTCATCGTCATACGCAAACCGTTGATATCCCGCCAAGTCTGGACTGCCGATTGCTGAATAAGTCCCCCGACTCATCCAAATCGGCAATTGCTCTTGTACGGCTAGCTGCCGCGCACAACCCACATGGTCGCTATGTTCATGCGTAATGAAAACAGCGTCAATGTCTTGAAAGGAAAGGCCCCGTTTAGCAAGGCGCTCATCCAAGTGCTTAAACGGCAGGCCGCAATCGATCAAAAGTCTACTCGTAGCAACGCCAGACGTCACTTCAAGTAACGTAGCATTTCCTGAACTACCGCTGCCTAAGGAGCAAAACCGCAAAACAGCGCCGCGCTTATTTCAAATCGTCTAGCAAAACTTTGAGAATGCTCTTGGCATCCGCTGTATTTAATATTTTCCCTGCCGTATCAGCAACACGTAACCGTGTTGCTGCTGAGTCAGCACTCAAAATAATTTGATACTTTTGTAATGATTCTTTCGCTTTAGCGCCAAACATTCGCGCAAAAAAACCAGGGTCATTTTTTCCTGCGTCCACTTCAACGTAGCGAACAAAGAAAATGCCTTTACTGCGGTCACGGTCTTCAACGGTAAAGTTGGTGCGGTCAAGGCTTAGTCCAACACGGCGCCAAGCCTGATCAAAAGCATCATTCAGCACAAGGCTGCTTTGCGTTGCATTTTGCTCAATACTTGCCCGCACCTGCGTCTGAACTGGTAACGCGCCAGCACTCTTAGGCTGATCAAGCGCTGCATTTGCAGACTCTGGCGTACCGCCCAAACGCACCATCAATCGCTTTAAAAATTCAACCTCTAACTCAGGGTCCACAGGACGTGGCTTCCACACAAGCGTCGTCCGCGCTTCGTTCGCGTAGTCTTCAAATAACCCTCGGTGGCTGATATAAATTTCTGTTCCGCCGCTAGCCGTACGCTCTAAGCGCGTGCGGTACTTATCACGCTCATTCGTCGAATACAAACCATCGAGCACTTTGCCTAAATATTTTCGAATGCCGTCTTGCGGCAACTTCGCGCGATTTTCATTCCAATCCGTTTCCATAATGCCTAAATTAGCCTGGTCAACAACGATGGTTAAGCCGTTATCTGTCCAAAACTTTTTAATCTCATCCCATAATTTTTCTGGCGCACGGCTAGTCACTAGCCAGCGCTGCGTACCATCGCGCACCACTCGTATATCACCCAAAACATTTGCAGCGGTCGCATTAGCTACAGTGGTCGTTGCGGCATTGGCATTCGATTGAAGTGCGCTAGCGTTTGCAGCACCCCCGACAGGCACAGAGGCCTGCGAATTTTTTGTAAGTAGCGAAAGGTCTGGAGGCACTTCTAACGTTGGCGCTTGTCGACCTTGCGACTTGTAATCCACCTTGTTGCTATCAAACGTGGTCGTGCAACCAACCAAGGCAAATACCGCCGCCATCATGCAAAGTTTCATTTTCATCATTCGTCTTTCAAAATAGCACAGGCTCGCATGGCTTTCTCAACTTGCAATTGCGATGCGGAGGTTAGCTCTGTCATAGGCAGGCGCATCGTGCCGCCGCAAAGCCCCATACGAGCAGCAGCCCACTTCACTGGGATGGGATTGGCTTCAACAAATAAATTTTTATGCAGCGGCATCAACTCAAACTGCAAACGCATCGCAGTTGCCGTATCGCCTGCTACTGCCGCTATACACAACTCGTGCATTTTGCGCGGCGCAATATTGGCTGTCACGCTGATATTGCCTTGGCCGCCACAAAGCATCAACGCCACTGCCGTTGGATCATCGCCAGAATAAATACCAAAGTTTTTGAGTCCTTTATCGCGCACGGCCTTAATGAGCCACTGGGCGCGCTCAATGTTCCCTGTCGCTTCTTTAATGCCGACAATACCGTCTACCTCAGCAAGGCGCATCACGGTGTCATGCGCCATGTCTGCAACTGTGCGACCTGGCACGTTGTAGAGGTACATAGGCAGATCCACACTTTCGCTGATTTTTTTGAAGTGCAAATATTGCCCTTCTTGCGTGGGCTTGTTGTAGTAAGGCACAACTTGCAACTGAGAATGGGCGCCCACTTTTTGAGCGTAACGCGCTAGCTCAATCGCCTCAGCTGTCGAGTTAGCACCGCAACCCGCCATGATAGGAACAAAGCGCTCGGTATGTTGAGCGGCCTGCTCCACCGCCACACGAATAATCTCGCAGTGCTCCTCCACACTCACCGTCGGTGATTCACCCGTGGTACCAACGACGCCAATGCAATCGGTTCCTTCAGCAATATGCCAATCTACTAACTTGCGCAAACCCGCATAGTCAATACTGCCGTCATCCAGCATAGGGGTAATAAGTGCAACGATACTGCCAGTGATGGGGGTCATGATGAGCTCAGGGAATAAATAGACGAACCTTGCATTTTAGTCGTCCGCTGGATGGCCACCATGCGCTGCACCAAGCGGTCCGGACTGGTCAAAAACCCTTCTTCATAAGCCACGATGTGCATGCCCGAGCAAAGCGACAGTAACTCCCCAGATTGAAGCAAAAAGTCAGGATTGGAGGGCTTGCCAAAACGCTCATTTCCAGCCGCAAATGTTTCATAAATCAGCACGCCACCACCTGCCAAACTAGCCAAGAGCAAGGGCATTAAAGGTCTGTGCAAATAGTTCGTGACGACGATGGCATCAAAAGTCTCTGGTGCACCTTTTTGCATCAACGGCCAAGGCGCGTTTTCAATATCCGCCTGTACGGTTCGAGCATGGGGAGAGTGCACGGCAAGTTTTTGCAAAGCCTCTTCTGACATATCGAGTGCCGTAACCGTACACCCCTTGTCGGCAAAGAGTTTGGTGTGCCGGCCCGCTCCGCAAGCCACATCCAGCATAGTCCGCCTAGGTGCCACTAAATGCGCCCAGCGCTGTACCCAGCTAGAAGGCGACGCAACATCCACATGCGTCACCATTAAAAGCAAAGCCAAATCTGATTGGCCGTTGCCACAATGAAATCTGGGCGTGTGTACGCTAAAAAAATAAGACTGGCTGCGACAAAAAATGCCAGCAACATCCCATGTTTTTTAAGCCAACGCGTCACGTTTGATCTCCGTCTCTTTCACAGGAAAGTTAATGAGTGCGGCAAAAACCCCAAGGGCAATCGCCAATTGCCAGACGATGTCATAGCTGCCCGTTTTGTCATACAAATAACCGCCCAGCCACACACCCATAAACGAGCCCACCTGATGGCTCATAAAGACAAAGCCTCCCAGCATTGACAAATGCGCCACGCCAAAAATTTGTGCGACCACCGCGTTGGTGGGTGGAACGGTAGATAGCCACAGGAGCCCCATCACCGCAGCAAATACGTAAACACTCATAGGCGAAAGCGGTACCAGCATAAAAATCGTAATCACGACTGCACGCGCGCCATAAATAAAGGACAAGATGTAACGCTTCGGCAATTTTTGTCCTAACACACCTGCGGCATACGTGCCAAAAACATTAAAAAGCCCAATCAAACCCAGTGCGTAAGCCGCAACTTCAGGCGAGAGCCCTTTATCTTTTAAATAGCTGGGCATGTGCACGCCAATAAACACCACTTGAAAGCCGCACACAAAGTAGCCCGCCATCAAGAGCTGAAAACTTGGGTACTTAAACGCCTCCTTGAGCGCTTGCAAAATCGACTGTTCGCGCTTGGCTGTTTGCCCACCCGCAAAGCCCGGCTCTCGCAGACCAAGCGCAAGCGGCATGATGGCGAGCACCGCAACACCCAAAATAAGCAGCGCCTCTTTTGCACCAAAATTTTGAATTAAGAAACTTTCCGTTGGCACCATTAAAAATTGTCCGAACGAGCCTGCCGCTGCGGCAACACCCATTGCCCACGAACGCCTATCGGCGCTGACATTGCGGCCAATGATGCCGTAGATAACCGCGTAGGTTGTGCCGGCTTGCGCGGCACCAATCAGCACACCAGCTGAAAGCATAAAGGTGAGCGGCGTCTGAGCCATACCCATGCCCGCAAGCCCCAGTGCATAAGCCACAGCGCCTGTTAAGATGACTTTAAACGCGCCAAATTTATCAGCCACCATGCCCGCAAAAATACCAAAAAATCCCCACGATAAGTTTTGAATAGCAATAGCGAGCGAAAACGTCTCGCGGCTCCAATTTTGCGCTTGCGTAATAGGCTGTAACCAAAGTCCAAAGCCATGCCGAATACCCATAGCAAGCGTCACGATTAGCGCCCCGCAGAGCAACACTTGCGCCATTGGCAACTGCTTAGTTTGATAATTTGGTTGCATAACCTTCTTCCTTTTTAGTGATGCACATTGTGAACCTAATTGCTAAGCGCCTCTAAGGCTATTGCAACGCGTTGGACAACGCTCGCCCAATCGCCTGCTGCCGTTTGCCGAAAGAGCCGTACGGTTGGATACCACGGGCTATCGTCGCGATCCTCTAACCAGCGCCAACAGCCGTTGTAGCGCGACAAAATCCAAGTCGGCTTGCCCATAGCAGCTGCCAAATGCGCCACTGCTGTATCACACGAAATCACAAGATCCAAGTTGGCAATCAACGCCGCCGTATCGGCCCAGTCTTCCAAGTCTTTAGTGAAATCAATGATCGCAGGGCCACTCCAGCCCTCACTTTGCATTTGCGCTAATTGCTTGGCGGGTGCATCCAATTGCAAGCTAAAAAATTGAGTCCCATGAGCTGCCTGCACAGCTTGTAGCGATACTAATTCACGCAAATGCAAAGAGCGCACAAGGTCCATCCCATGTGCCAGTGGATGCTGAGGGCGATAACCGCCCGCCCAGACCAAACCCACGCGCTTTTTACGAGCGCCGTCTATCTCTACAAGGCGCTGATGCCAATGCTGCGCCTCCGCCGCCTCTGCAAACAGGTAAGGATGTTGATTTGGGATTTTTTCTAAGCTATCTGTCTTGCAGGCAAACGGCAGGCCGAGTAAGGGACATTGAAAATCAAAAGGCTTAGCCTGTGCGCTGCCTAGAACGATGGTGATGCCCTTTTGTTCGAATACAGTTTTGAATAACCTTTCGACCATTGGGTGAACCAACAAAAATACGGTCGCACCCAAATCCTGCACAAGGCGCACATAACGACAAAACTGGAACACATCGCCAAATCCTTGCTCGCACCACAGCAAAATACGTTTGCCAGCAATTGGTTCGCCACGCCACTGGGGTTGCCGAAAATCAATCCAGCCAAGATTGTCTTCACTGTTGGGAGATCGATAGTCATAGGCTTGCCAGCCTTGCTGATATTGACCTAGCGCCAGTAGACTGTGCGCTGTATTCCAACGGATCCCTGATTGATCTGGATTCAGTGCGAGCGACCGCTCATAACAAGCCAGCGCATCCTTGTGTCGCCCTAGCTGTGTGACCAAAATATCGCCAGCACGGTTCAATCCATCTACATAGCCAGGATCCATTTTTTCCGACGTAATGAACCGCGTGACCGCCTCCTCCAAGCGATCCAACTCTTCAAGAATCAATGCCGCATTCAGGTTCGCCGCACTATGCGCGGGGTGCAAGGCCAGCGCCCGCTCGTAGCAAGCTAATGCTGCCTCCAGCTCCTTGTTGTTATCCAAAACAACGCCTTGGTTAAACACCTCATTCGCCATTTTTTGTTGGACTAGGTCGCGGTTAAGACGCGCAGTTTCGTAGTCAGGATAGATACGCAGCGCTCGGTCATAACTGGCAACGGCCTCCTCAGCTCGCCCCAAGTCGTCCAGCACGTTGCCGCGATTGCACCAAGCTTGGTACAAATCAGGTTGCACCTTGAGCAATTGATCAAATAGCGCTAACGATTGCGCTAAATCACCCGCCTTTGCCGCTTCAATTGCGGCAAGCTGCATCTCTTGGTTGGTGTCCATCGCGTCGCTCATGACAGGTATTATCTAAGCTAGCCCCTACCCTCCTATTTATGCTGTCCGTTTTTTCCATCACCATCCCCTTCTTTGCCTTGGTCTTAATGGGCTACGTTGCAACCAAACGCGCATTTTTACCACTTGCCGCCATTCCGGGCTTAAACGCGTATGTGCTTTTCTTTGCGCTACCGTGCATGCTGTTTCGCTTTGGCGCGTCCACACCGATTGCGCAGCTGTTAGACGCCAATGTTTTCATTGTGTATTTGCCTTGCGCCCTCATCATGGTAAGTTTGACGATTGCACTGACTTTGTCACGCAAAACCAACTGGAACAACGCAGCGCTAGGCGCGCTGGTGGCGGCCTTCCCCAATACGGGCTTTATGGGCATGCCGCTACTGATTGCGCTGCTAGGCGCCAAAGTGGCAGGCCCCACCATCATTACCATCACGATTGACATGGTCATCACGACCTCACTCTGCGTGGCGCTCTCGCGCTTGGATAGTGCAGGCGAACACGGCGCAGGCGCTGCGCTCAAAAAAGCTTTGCTGGGTATGGCCTCCAACCCTATGCCTTGGGCTATTTTGCTCGGCACGGCATTTTCTGCTTTGAACTTGGAATTGCTGGGGCCAGTTGCTAAAACAGTCGAATTGCTGGGGTTGTCTGCCTCGCCCGTAGCGCTTTTTACGATTGGCGCCGTTTTAGCAAGAGGTAGCGGGCACTCTGCACAGACGACTTCTTCTGCTTCAGCTCGCGATTTTTGGTTGATTGCGCTTTTGAAGTTGTTCTTACATCCGCTGCTCGTTCTGCTAGCGGGCATTAGCGCGATTCGGCTTGGCATTCCACTCGATCCCTTCGCGCTCAAAGTCATCGTGCTGATTGCGGCGCTGCCAAGCGCTAGCAATGTCGCGCTCTTAGCCGAACGCTTCGAAGCCGATACAGCGCGTATTGCCCGCATCATCTTGGTGTCCACTGCGCTGGCGTTTTTTACCTTTTCGGGTGCGGTAACTTTGCTTACCTAAGCTAGGCGCTAAATCGTCAGCGGATCCACATCCAACGCCCATCGCAACACGCCTTGGGCTTTAAGCGAACGTAAATAAGGCTGCCACGTCGCCAGCATACGCTGCAAAGCCATACGGGACGGGGCTTCCACAAGCATCTGCGCACGCTCCACATTGGCGATACGCTGCATGGCCATTGGCACGGCAGGGTACAGTGTAACGTAATTTTTAGAGTTGGGGTCACGGAACAGCTCGAACTCGGACTCCGTGCCAACCACCGCAGCCGCGCTATCCAAAAACGCTTGCGCGAGTCCCTGCGTTCGCCCTTCGGCACGTACCAGCGCTTGATAGCTAAACGGCGGCATGGCAGCGCCCTCACGCTCTGTCAATTGGCTAGCCGCAAACGCGGGGTAATCGTGCGCAGCCAATGCCTTGTAAAGCGGATGCTGTGGGTGTTGGGTTTGCAGCCACATCTCGGCGGCACTGCTCATGCTAGCGTCCCGCCCTGCACGTCCTGCAGCTTGCATGAGCAGCGAAAACAAACGCTCGGGCGCCCTAAAGTCCGCCGCAAACAAGGCGCTATCGGGGTTCACCGCAGCTACCAGCGTGATCCGCCGAAAGTCGTGCCCCTTGGTCACCATTTGCGTGCCTACAAGCACATCAACCTCGCCCGCGTGAACGCTCGCCATTTGCGCCTCTAAGCTGCCCTTAGCGCTGGTCGAGTCAGCATCTAACCGCAGCACGCGGAATTTTGTCCCTAGCTGCGCAACCAGCATTTCCTCCAGCTGCTCCGTCCCACGTCCCTGCATCCCAATATCTAAGTTGCCACACAGCGGACATTGGCGCGGCACGGCCGTGGTGAGCGAGCAATGGTGGCAGCGCAAACGCCGATCTTTTTTGTGGAAAACTTGATTCGCGCTGCAATGGGGGCAAGCGCTTTTCCACTCGCACGAGCCGCAATGCAAAACAGGCGCGTAGCCACGGCGATTCAAAAACAAAAGTGATTGCTCACCGCGTTCAGCTCGTTCGGTGATAGCTGCCATCAGCGCAGGTGCAAGCCCGCCCGCCATCAGCTCGCTTTTTTGCTGCAAACGCATGTCGACTACACGCACTTTGGGCATGGCTGCGGCGTTGATTCGGGATGGCATATCTAGCCGCTGATAGCGCGATGGCTTGCTGCCCACAGGATTGGCGTTGTGCCACGTCTCGATCGACGGCGTTGCTGAGCCAAGAATGACTTGAATACGCTCCTCGGCACCACGACTACCGCCTCTGTACACCGCCAAATCCCGCGCCGAATAGCGCGAGCCGTCTTGGCTTTTGTAGCTCGGGTCGTGCTCTTCGTCAACAACAATAAGACGCAGATGCGGCATGGACGCCAGCACCGCCAACCGCGTACCCAAAACCAACCGCGCCTGCCCCACATGCGCCGCCAGCCAGCTAGCCGTGCGCTGGGCGGGCGTCATGCCGCTGTGCATCAGCACGACGGTACCCACGCCAAAGCGCGCTTCGATGCGCCCCTGAAACCGCGCTTCCATTTGCGGCGTGAGGTTGATTTCTGGCACCATAACTAACGCCTGTGCTTTTTCGTCCGCCGCCAGCACCTGCTCGATGCGGCGCAGATAGACCTCCGTCTTGCCACTGCCCGTTGCACCAAAGAGCAACTTGGGACGTGGGTCAACACCGCCGAGCTGCATCAGCACCGCGTCCTGCTCTGAGCTGACCTGCAGGCCAGACTGGCTATGGCTTATCGGATGGGGCAGCTGAGAAGCTTTGCCTGCTATGGCTTGCAGGGACGTTATTTTTGACTTCTTTTCGCGCTTTTTAAGCAACCGCCCAAACTGCGCCTCGTCCAAATCACGCAATTGCGGCGGCAGCGCCGCCATGGCCAGCTCGCCCGCAAAGCGCTGGTAATAACCAGCCGCAAACCCTATCAAATCAACCCAGGCATGCCCCAGCGGCGGCAAGTCCAGCACGGCAGTAATGGGCTTTAAGCTCGCTGGCTCTGGCTCGCTCGTTCCCGCCTCAGCGGCCCAAACGACCCCCAGCAGCTCCCGAGCACCCAGCGGCACACGCACCAAAGTACCCAGCGGCAGTGCAGCACTATGGCGGTAGCTAAGCACCTCGGGTAGCCGACTGTGCGCTGGCGTTGGGAGCACAACCGACACGCCGTACATTTCCTGAGTGCTGCGTAGGGGATTTATATTTTTTTCTTCCAATTTACTGTCATCAATCGTTCATAAATCTTCAAAAGCTGCGCTAAGTGCTTGATTTGTAGCCATCGAAAAATACCCCCATATTTTGTGGATAACTTTGTGAGTTATTTACTCAGCAAGCCCGCTAAGCCCCTCGTATCAAGCCTTCCACTAGATTGCATTCTAAACAAGCAAAAAACAGAAGTACATATAAATCAAATACTTAATCGTGTTTTTCTTAAAATAAAAAATTATCGATAAGGGCTTGACATCATTTTTTATCTGCTCTTATTTTTGTGCATAAAGCGAGCCCTTATGACATAAGCCTCGGCAGGCTAAGCTGCTTGGAATCCTTGTTAAATCAAGCGTCATACGGGTTGCCCATGTCCAAACCATGCAAAATCAATATCTCCAGAGCTTCCATCTTCGCGGCATCAGTCTGGCTGTGCTCGTGGTCATAGCCCATCGCATGCAGCGTGCCGTGCACAAGCAAATGCACGTAATGCGCTCGCAAATCCTTGCTTTGTTCAGCCGCCTCACGCTCCAGCACGGGGGCGCACAGCACAAGGTCTGCCAACAGCACGGGGGATAAGGCATAGTCAAACGTGAGCACATTGGTGGCGTAGTCTTTGCCGCGATATTGCTGGTTGAGGGCGCGGCCCTCCTCGCTACCGACCACACGCACGGTGATTTCAGCGGCTTGCACGGCCTTCTTGGCTGACTGCCCTGCAAGTGGATGCGCTAGCGCGTGTTTAATCGCTCTTGTAACCGCATGACGAGGCAAGAGTACGCGATGAGCGGCCATTGCTTTAGGGTTTGCCCACTGGAGTGAGAGCTGGAGTTCGGGGTAAGCTCGGGCGTTCATTGGAATCCTCGCTCCTATTGAGAAAACGAATATGAAAAAACAAATTATCGTCGCCAGTCTCGCTCTGGCTTTTGGTCTTGTACACACTGCGGCGTCTGCTCAATCTACCGTCAACGTGATTTGCTCGGTGCAAGCCGAGTGGTGCACCCTGATTTCTACCGTGTACGCCAAAACGACTGGGGTCAAAATCAACATGAGCCTCAAAGGTTCAGGTGAGGCATTAGCGCAAATTATTGCGGAGCGCGAAAACCCCAAAACCGATGTGTGGTTTGGCGGCACAGGCGATCCGCACTTGCAAGCGGCCGAGCAAAACCTGACGCTGGAATACCAATCCCCCGTGATGCCGCAGTTGCAAGGCTGGGCGCAGCAACAAGCGCAACAATCCAAGTTCAAAACCGTTGGCATTTATTCAGGACCGCTGGGTTTTGGCTACAACACCGAAATCCTGAAGAAAAAGAACATGCCCGTGCCGCAAACATGGGAAGACCTAACCAAACCGATTTACAAAGGCGAAATCCAAGTCGCCAACCCTGCGTCCAGCGGCACGGCCTACACCATGATTGCGACCTTGGTGCAGCTGATGGGCGAAGACAAAGCGTTTGACTACATGAAGCGCTTGCACAAAAACATCAGCCAGTACACCCGCAGTGGCACGGGGCCGATCAAGGCGGCGGCACGCGGCGAGACGGCCATCTCTATTAGCTTCATTCACGACGCACCAGGCGAAGCTATGCAGGGCTTTCCCGTGCTGGCGATCACGCCTAAAGATGGCACGGGTGCAGAGATTGGCTCGATGAGCTTAATAAAAGGCGCAAAGAATTTAGAGGCTGCCAAAAAGTTTTATGACTGGGCACTGTCTGCCAGTGCGCAAGAACTGGGCGCAGCCGCCAAGCAGTTCCAAGTGCCCGCCAACAAAGGCTCCAAAGTCGATAGCCGCGTACCTGATTTCAAAAAAATCAAGTTCATCAATTACGACTACGCCAAATATGGCGCGTCCACCGAGCGTCGTCGCTTAATTGCCAAATGGGAGAAGGAAGTGAATTCACTCCCCAGATAAATTAATTGGGGACAGACCCTAATTAATTTATCTGATCGTTTATGTTATTTCTTCTCTATATAGCCCTCGCTGTCTTTGTCGTCGCCTATTTTTTAGCCAAGCGCGGCTTGTTTAAAGGCGATGTGTTTGTTGCCAGCTCCGTCCTAGGCTGTGCGGCGCTCATGGTGATTTTTATTGCCTACCCAGTTGGCAAGTCACTGATTGGCGCTTTCCACCCTGAAGACGGCGTGTGGTCACTCGCAGCCTCCGCATCGTCGTTTTGGGAACGCGGTGCCAGCGAGCGCATTTGGGGGTTGGGTTGCCTAAATGTAAGTGCGCCCTCGCGCTGTGGCGTCGCTTGGAACACGCTCTATCTTGGACTGCTCACGGCTGGTGGCACGGTCATCATGGGAACAGCGCTGGCACTGCTGGCCGAGCGCCACGTGCGCAAGGACAGCATGATGCAAAAGCCCATGCAGATGCTATCGATGCTGCCCATCATCACGCCGCCATTCGTCGTCGGGCTTGGTTTGATCCTGCTGTTTGGCCGCGC
This sequence comes from Comamonadaceae bacterium, assembly GCA_947372005.1. GTDB lineage: Bacteria > Pseudomonadota > Gammaproteobacteria > Burkholderiales > Burkholderiaceae_C > JASGCK01. The sequence goes on from CANBRV010000011.1 coordinate 15,017, forward strand.
AGGTGTCGTCAATCAAGGCTTGGAATACATCTTTGGCATTGAGCCCTCGCGCTGGTTTTACGGCGTGCTGGGCGTATGGATTGCGCAAATGTTTGCCTTCACCCCAATTGCCTACATGATGATGCGCGGCGTGGTGCAAGGCGTCTCGCCCAGCCTAGAGGAAGCGGCGCAAAGCCTACGCGCCAACCGTGCGCAAACTTTTTATAGCGTCACGCTGCCGCTCTTAAAACCTGGACTCGCCAACGCATTTTTAGTGGGCTTTATTGAAAGCATGGCAGATTTTGGCAATCCCATCATCGTGGGCGGGCAGTTCAATGTGCTGTCCACCGAAATCTTTTTTGCCATCGTCGGTGCGCAATACGATCAAGGCCGTGCCGCCACGCTAGCCCTCATCTTGACGGGCTTTGCGCTGGCTGTGTTTGCGCTGCAGCGAGCCTTTTTAGCCAAGCAAAATTTCACCACACTCACTGGCAAAGGCGACGCAGGCCTGCCCGTTAATCTGCCCGCTGGTGTGCGCCGCACGGTGCTGGGTTTGGCGGCACCGTGGCTCATCTTCACGATCGTGATTTATTTGTTCGCCTTTGCGGGCGGCTTCGTCAAAACATGGGGGCGCGACTACACACTCACGCTCGCGCACTTCAAAACGGCGTTTGATTTTGAATATGGCACTTTTGGCGGAGCCACTTCGTCGTCGATTGTTTGGGCAGGCACGGCGTGGAACTCCTTGTTCACCACGGTCAAACTCGCCGCCATTGCTTCACCCATCACGGCGATTTTGGGATTATTGATTGCATGGCTCTTGGCTCGCACCACGTTTAAAGGACAGAGCTTGTTCGAGTTTGCGGCGCTGCTCGCCTTTGCCATTCCAGGCACGGTGCTGGGTGTCAGCTACATCTTGGCGTTCAACGCACCGCCAATTGAGCTGACGGGTACCGCCACCATCATCGTGCTGTGCTTTATGTTTCGTAATCTTCCCGTGGGTGTGCGGGCTGGCACGGCAGCGTTTAAGCAAATGGATAAATCGCTAGACGAAGCGTCGTTGATGCTGCGTGGTAACACCTTGCAGACCTTGCGCTATGTGGTGCTACCGCTGCTCAAACCCGCGCTCATTGCGGCACTCATCTACAGCTTTGTCCGTGCCATGACCACGGTGTCGGCAGTGATCTTTTTGGTGACGGCGGAAAACGAACTCGCCACCACCTACATCATTGGCCGCGCGGGCAATGGCGACTACGGTGTGGCGCTGGCATATTGCACGGTGCTGATGCTGTGCATGGGCGTAGCGATTGCGTTGATTCAGTTGTTAGTGGGCGAGCGCAAACTAGGCAGGCGATCAGCTGCCCCAGCACCCGTCCTCACCAACACCGCAGGCATGACTTAAGGTCAAAAATACAAAGAACCCACCATGATCGAATTTAAAAACGTCTCCAAACACTACGGGCAGAATCCATCTGACGCGCTGGCAGTCGATGGCATCAGCTTTACTGTGCCCACGGGCACGCTCACCACACTGCTTGGGCCTTCGGGCTGCGGTAAAACCACCACGCTGCGCATGATTGCAGGACTAGAGTCACCGACCAGCGGTGAGATTTGGATGGCGGACAAACACGGCCAAATTGAGAACGTCACGCACCGCGCCGCCCACGAACGCAATGTGAGCTTGGTGTTTCAAAACTACGCGCTCTTCCCCCACATGAACGTGCTGGCCAATGTGAGCTATGGTCTGAAGATGACGGGCGTTAAAAAAGCAGACGCCAAAGCACGCGCAATCGAAGCACTCAAAAACGTTGGCTTAGTCGGCTTCGATGATCGTTTGCCCAGCGAACTCTCGGGTGGTCAGCAACAACGCGTGGCACTTGCTCGCGCCTTGGTGCTAGAGCCCGCCGTGCTGCTGTTTGACGAGCCGCTTTCCAACTTGGATGCGCAGCTACGCCGCGCCATGCGCGAGGAAATTCGCAACTTGCAGCAGCGACTCAAGCTCACCGTCGCCTACGTCACGCACGACCTTGTGGAAGCGCTAGCGGTATCCGATCACATCGTCGTGATGGACAAGGGCAGCATTGCGCAAATGGGGACGCCGCAGGAAGTGTTTGAGCTGCCCAAGAGCGACTACGTCAAAAACTTTTTAGGCGAAGCTGCGATGCTGCGCGACGACATCAATCTATTCTTACAATGGCAAAAATGAACCAACTAGACCAACTCAAACAACACACCACCGTCGTTGCCGACACGGGCGACTTTTTGCAATTAGCGCAGTTCAAGCCAACGGACGCGACGACCAATCCGTCGCTGATTTTGAAGGCCGTGCAAAAACCTGAGTACGCCCCGCTGATGGCAGAAGTCATCAACGCGCACCGACATGAGTCTTTAGACGAGCAAATGGATCGCCTCTTGGTGCGTTTTGGTTGCAAGATTTTGGAAGTGGTGCCTGGGCGTGTTTCAACCGAAGTAGACGCCAGGCTTAGCTTTGATACTGCCACAACCTTGATGCGTGCACGCAGAGTCATTGCTCTCTATGCAGATAACGGCGTGGAGCGAAACCGAGTGCTCATTAAGATTGCCGCCACATGGGAAGGCATCCAAGCAGCAGCAGAGCTAGAGCGTGAGGGCATTCACACCAACCTGACTTTGTTGTTTGCCAAATGCCAAGCGATTGCTTGCGGTGATGCGGGCGTGAAGCTGATTTCGCCTTTTGTTGGCCGTATTTACGATTGGCATAAAAAAGCCGCGGGCGCTGCATGGAACGAGCAAGAGCGAGCGGGTGCCAATGACCCAGGCGTGCTGTCGGTAGCTGATATTTTTAACTACTACAAGCGCTTTGGTATTGCCACCGAAGTGATGGGCGCCAGCTTTAGAAATCTTGGGCAAATTACGGCTCTAGCGGGTTGCGATTTGCTCACGATTGCGCCCGATCTACTTGCAGGACTTGCTGCCAGCGATGCTGCGCTACCCAAGGCATTGGATTCAGAAGCTGCCTCCAATATGGCTTTGCAGCGCATTCACTACAACGAAGCTGCCTTTAGATTCGCACTGAACGCGGACGCATGCGCCACCGAAAAACTAGCCGAAGGCATTCGCGCCTTTGCGGCGGATACCGAAAAATTAGAAGCCTTGATGAGGGCAATATGAAGTTGACGCAGGCTTTTAGAGACGATCCGCAGCGCTTTGAACATTTTTCGCAAACCGTCATGGTTGGCGATCATTCTATTTTTTGCGACCTCTCTAAAAACCTCATCGACCGAAAAATCGAGTTCACGCTAATTGCTCGCGCTGCTCGCGCAGGCCTAGAGGCCAAGCGGGACGCGATGTTTACAGGAGACGCCATTAACAACACAGAAGGTCGTGCGGTTGGGCATATCCGCCTGCGTGATGCTTTTGATCTTGAAGTTCGTCCTGTACTTGATGCTTTTTTGACTTACGCTGAAACCATTCGTTTAAATGACAACATTACTGATATTGTCAATATTGGCATTGGTGGCTCCGACCTCGGGCCAGCGTTTGCCGTTCGGGCGCTAGATCAGTTTACTAATCACAAAAAACGTTATCACTTCGTCTCTAACGTCGACGGTCATGAAATGAACGCCGTGCTCAGGCAGCTCAAACCCGCCAGCACGCTCTTCATCATCGCATCCAAAACCTTCACGACAGCCGAGACCATGCTGAACGCCGCCACAGCTCGAGCGTGGTTTATCGCCAATGGCGGCACGGTGGATGGCTCAAGCAGCTTGGACACAGCAACGCACTTTTGCGCCGTCACTACCAACGTGCCTGCCGCCAAAGAGTTCGGTATCAACACGACGTTTGGCTTTTGGGATTGGGTCGGCGGACGTTATTCCCTTTGGTCTGCGATAGGGCTATCCCTCGCCATCGCCATAGGGGACAAGGGTTTCAGAGCATTCCTCGCTGGCGCGCACGCCATAGATACGCACTTCAAAACCGCACCGCTTGCACAAAACCTACCCGTGCGTTTGGGCTTGCTCGATGTGTACTACCGCAACGATTTAAAGTTTTCAAGTCGCTGCATCGCACCGTATTCGTCAGCGCTCGGCAGGCTGCCAGCCTATTTGCAGCAGCTAGAGATGGAAAGCAACGGCAAGTCGGTCGATATCAACGGCAAGCCGCTCACAATGTCCACATCTCCCGTCGTGTGGGGCGAAGCAGGCACCAATGGACAGCACGCCTTCTTCCAAATGCTGCATCAAGGCACGGATGTGATTCCCGTCGAATTCGTCGCTGTGAAGACGCCGACTTACGATGCAGGAAATATCAATGCGGTCTCGCAAGCCATACACCACAAGGCCTTGTTAGCGAATGTGATTGCGCAAGCGCAAGCGCTGATGCAAGGCAAAGCAGACGCAGGCGGGCACAAAAACTTTGCAGGTAATCGCCCCAGCACTTTCATCTTGCTAGACGCGCTCACACCCGAAACA
>CANBRV010000012.1 GCA_947372005.1 Comamonadaceae bacterium
CAAAAGAACGCGTTGACCAGTCCTGAGTGCTCACATAGCTTGGCAGCCAAAGCTTCGGCTAATGGCGTGAAGTAATAGTTGGAACCGTGGAGCAGCTTACCCACTTGCTCTTGCAGTGCGGGCACAAGGCGTGGGTGGTTGTGTCCCAGTGTGTTGACAGCGATGCCGGCAAGGCCATCGAGATATTCTTTGCCATTGACATCCCACACACGCACACCTTGACCATGCGACAGGGCAATGGGCAGACGACCAAACGTGCCCATGACATGGGGTTGGTCAATGGGGTGGCTAAGAGCTGTGGCAAGCGCGGTCATATCGAGGAACTCCAAGTGAACAAAAATGGTGCATGTTGTCTTCTATAAGATGCCATGCGGCACAGTAGAATCGATTGTGTGACTCAAACTGTAATCCAAGGGATAACCCTTGATGATAAGCCCTTTAGACCCAGCGATTGGGCCGAGCGCCTTGCTGGCGTGATGGCCGGTTTTCGCCCAGATGCGGTGGATGGTATGCGCTACCTAGACTACTCCCCGTGGTGCGAACCTACGACCATTGCTGGTGTGCGCTGCGTCATTGTGGACTCCGCCATTAAAGACTTTAACGTCATGGCATGGGATTTCGTCATGAACTTTGCCAAAGATAACAAGCTCAAGGTGGGTGAGGTGTGCGTGCTGCCAGAGACGACGAAGCCATAAAAAAAGCCACTCAATTTTCATGAGCGGCTTTTTTGTTTGGGCTTCTTGAGAAATGTTCCCGCTAAAGATTCACATCTGATTGAAACGGCGCAAAGTTTTGATGCTTTGCGTGCAAGCAGAGTTTTCGCTCCGCTTGAGTTTGGCTAATTACTTAGCCAGCGCCAAAGTTTTGACTTTGGCAGCCAAGCGGCTCTTATCGCGAGCAGCTTTATTTTTGTGGAAGATGCCTTTGTCTGCGACCGAGTCCACAACGGATTGAGCGGTTGCAAAAGCTTCGGCAGCTTTGGTTTTGTCGCCAGCTAAAACGGCTTTTTCCACGTTTTTAACGGCGGTGCGGTATTTGGAGCGCAGCGATGTGTTCGCGGCATTGATTTTGACGTCTTGACGGACGCGTTTACGGCCTGATGCCAGGCGGGGGTTCTTTTTCTTAGCTTTTGTTGCCATGATGGATAAGTCCTAAAGGTTAACGATGTTTTTAGCGGAACCTCGCATTATACTTTGGCTCAAGCATCCACTCAAGCTCACCCTATTTCGTGTCCCTACTTCGCTCCGCCTCTACCGTTTCTTTGTTTACCTTGCTCTCGCGGGTGACGGGTTTGGTGCGAGAGCTGCTGATTGCCGCTACTTTTGGCGCAAGCGCTATGACAGATGCGTTCAATGTGGCGTTTCGTATTCCTAATTTGCTCAGACGTTTGTTTGCTGAAGGCGCCTTTAGCCAAGCTTTTGTGCCTGTGCTGTCTGCTACTAAGGCACGTGATGGCGATGTGGCAACGCGTGATTTGATTGCCCGCGTTGCTACCGTTTTATTTTGGATCTTGCTCGTGACTTGCGTCTGCGGCGTAGTCGCTGCGCCGCTTTTGGTGTGGCTGATGGCTAGTGGCTTGCCATCCAAGGGTTTGGATGCGGCAACCGTAATGACGCGCATCATGTTCCCGTATATTGCGTTCATGTCATTGTGTGCGTTGGCGTCGGGCGTACTCAATACCTACAAACGTTTTGCTGTGCCTGCCTTTACGCCTGTTTTGCTCAACGTAGCCATGATTGCAGCTGCGTGGCTGGGCACTCCTTGGTTTCACTCGCTAGGCATTGAGCCTATGTATGCTGTGGCCGTGGGTGTGATGGCGGGCGGTGTGATGCAGTTAGGCGTGCAGCTATGGGCTGTGCGGCGCATTACGGCACTGCATGATGCGGCTTTGCAGACTAAGAACACTGCCGTCTCTTGGCGCTGGGGCCAGATTCGTGCTGCATGGCGAGATGCGGGTACGCAAAACATCCTTACTTTGATGTTGCCTGCATTGCTGGGCGTGAGTGTTGCGCAAATTTCGCTGCTGATTAATACGCAAATTGCATCGCACTTGGCGGTAGGGAGTGTGAGTTGGCTCGGCTATGCAGATCGATTGATGGAGTTCCCAACTGCCATGTTGGGCGTGGCTTTGGGCGTGGTGCTCATTCCTGTTTTGTCTGCTGCTCATGCTAAAAAAGATACGCTCGCCTATAGCCGCTTATTAGATTGGGGGCTACGTTTGGTGGTCGTGTTGAGTGTGCCGTGCGCAGTGGCGCTTGGCGTGTTTGCCAAGCCCTTGGTCGCCTCTCTTTATCACTACGGTGCTTTTACACAGACAGACGCCCAACAAACCACGCTAGCCCTTGCTAGCTATGGTGTGGGGTTGCTTGGGTTGGTAGCGATTAAGGTCTTAGCGCCTGGTTACTACGCTAGCCAAAATATTAAAACACCCGTCAAAATTGCAGTGGCTGTCCTAGTCATGACACAGCTGCTCAATCTTGTGTTTGTGCCAATTTTTGCTCATGCCGGGCTAGCACTATCCATCGGTGTTGGGGCGCTTGTGAATGCACTGTGGCTGCTAGTGGGGTTGGTTCGCAGCAAGGTTTACCAACCTTTGGCAGGCTGGGGTAAGTTGTTGCTGCAAGTAGTGATTGCAAGTAGTGTGCTTGGGTTTGCGCTGTGGTGGTTATCTGGCTATTTGCCTTGGCTAGAGTGGCCTACGAAGCCATATGGTGCTTGGCTTCGTTTGGGATCACTCTTTAGCATTATTGTGATGGGTGCCGCTGCATACTTTGCTATGCTGTTACTTTCTGGATTTAAACTTAAAGCATTGTTCAAACATTCAGACCGCTAATTCACAACGTCACCTTCTATGCTGAATTTTGCTGCCCTCACTTCACCTTCCACGCCGCTGGATTACTTTGCATTGCTTGTTAAAAGCGATGTGGATTTTCCGCTTTTAGAGGCGGCAGTGGCCGTCGCGCAAGACGAATACGAAGACCTTGATGTGCAGCAAGTTTTAGATAGTGTGGATCAGTTGGTCGCCAAGTTACAGCGGAAGATTCCAGTGGATGCGGCACCTTTGCATCGTTTGCATATCTTGAATCGTTTCTTTTATATGGAGCTTGGGTTTTCAGGTAACGTGAACGACTATTACGCGCCTGATAACAGTTATTTGAATGCAGTACTCAAAACGCGAAAAGGCTTGCCGATTACGCTGGCGATTATTTGGCTAGAGCTTGCGACCAGCATTGATCTCAAGGCAACCGGGATTAACTTTCCTGGACACTTTCTTATCAAAATTGGTTTGCCGCAAGGGCAAGTCATCATGGATCCGCTGGACGCAAGGTCGCTCAGCGGCTCCGAATTGGCCAGTCGTTTAGAGCCCTTCCACAAAAATCTTGGACTAGAAGGTGACTTTGAAGTGCCGTTTGGTCTTTACTTGCAAGATGCGACTCATCGCGACATCGTGATTCGACTGCTGCGCAACTTAAAAGAAATCTACCGCGGGGATACTGATTGGGATCGCTTGGTGTGTGTGCAAAATCGTTTGATTACGCTGCTTCCAGAGGCGTGGCACGAGTATCGTGACCGTGGCCTTGCACTTGCCAAACTTCATCGCAACAGCGAAGCGGTTATTGACTTAGATTTGTATTTGCACAACGGTGTGGATATGGGTGACCGCGAAATAGTGCTGCTCACGCGTGCGCAGATGCTGGCTTAGTGCCCGCCGCAAATAGATTATTTTCGGCGTAAGAAGCTAGGAATACCCAAAGCCTCTAAGAGTCCGCCACGCTTCTCAGGCGGCGCAGGCTGAGTGGGTGCATAGGTCGGTTTTTGCGCCAGCCGTTCACCTTGTACCAAGCTTTGTTGCACGGGTTGCAAACTACCTACACGGGCGCTCATGATGGTCTCGTTACCCATGTTAATTTGCCGTGGCGGCTGAACGGGTTGGCTGGCCGCGAGTGCCGCAGGAAAGAGCACGGGTTTTAACCAGTCCACAATAGGATGCCATTGCAGCAGGTCTTGGCTAACTGTTTCTTGAGGCAAATCAAATAAAGTCACGCCTTGCTCAATGCACTGCACATAGATAGGTGCGTTGCGTAGCGCGCCCAGGTAGGGCAGACCACGTTCATGTGCCCACTGCGTGAGCGTGGCTGAATCTAATGTGCGGTGATCAACCCGCATGCCAACTACAGCCAGCTTGCACCTTCCTGTAGAAATGCGCGGTAACAGCTTGAGCTCGTCCCAGCACTGCGCTGCGGAGTCGCGGTCAAATACCGAATTACAAATGGGCACGATGATGGCGTCTGCAAACATCACAATTCGGGCAAGATCTAGCCCGTAAAGACCGCCAGGCGTGTCAAGTACGACGTGTGAGACACCAGTAGGTGCGCGCAAAGCGCTACTTTGATTAACAGCCCAGCCCAAAATAGGTTTTGCTTGCGGATGACGTTGCTCACGAAGCTTTAGCCACGAGCGTGTCGATTGTTGTCTGTCTACATCGCCTAGCATGACATCAATATTTTGATGCGTGCAGTACGCGGCAATATGCGTTGCGATAGTACTTTTTCCACTGCCGCCTTTGCGGTTAACGACGGCAATCACAGGCATGGTTCAACCTTTAACAGGAGCGCCCAAAAGGCAGATGAGAAGCCGAGCAGGTAGAGGTGACTTAATGCAGCGTGACGGCTTCAGATTGACGCTGCGCGATGTGCCCGATATTAAACACTTTTTCGCCTTGCGCTTCTAAGAAGGTTTTGCAGGCGGCAGCCGATGCGCTATCGATCACGATCACCATACCAATGCCCCAGTTGAAAGTGCGAGCCATCTCCGTGTCGTTGATGCCTGCTGTTGCTTGCAACCACTGAAAGAGTTCGCTCTTAGGCCAGCTGCTAACGCTGAGTTCGGCAGCCAAATGATCGGGCAGCACGCGCGGAATATTCTCTAATAAACCTCCGCCCGTGATATGCGCTAAAGCCTTAATTGTGAACTCGGAAGAGGGGGCTTTCAAGGCTTCAAGTACAGGTTTGACGTAGAGTTTTGTGGGCGCCATCAGTGCCTCACGGTAGGGCTTGCCATCCAGCAGGGCTGGCATATTGCTGCCTGCACGCTCCACACACTTGCGTACCAAGCTAAAGCCATTGGAATGCACGCCGCTAGAGGCGAGACCTAGAACGACATCGCCCTTGGTTACATCTTTGCCAGATAAGATTTTTGATTTTTCGACAGCACCCACGCAAAAGCCAGCAAGGTCGTATTCGCCTGCTGCATACATGCCGGGCATCTCGGCAGTCTCGCCGCCAATGAGGGCGCAGCCCGATTCTTCGCAGCCGCGTGCAATACCGCCTACAACAGCGGCAGCGGTGTCAATATCCAATTTACCGCAAGCGAAGTAATCGAGAAAGAAGAGCGGCTCCGCACCTTGCACCAACACATCGTTGACACTCATGGCGACCAAATCGATGCCCACGGTGTCGTGCATATTCCACTCAAACGCAAGCTTGAGCTTTGTGCCTACGCCGTCTGTACCCGATACCAGCACGGGTTCTTTGAATTTTTTAGAAACCTCAAACATCGCGCCAAAACCACCAATACCAGCGAGTACGCCTTCGCGCATGGTGCGCTTGGCCATAGGTTTAATGCGTTCGATGAGCGCATCACCAGCCACAATGTCAACGCCAGCGTCTTTGTAATGAATGGGAGTAGCTGCTGGAGTAGTGGTAGAAGTCATGGGGCAGGTCTATAAAATGAAGCCTTAATTTTAAGTGCCCAGTTTTTGACGCCTGTACACACATTCCCACTCTTTTGCTAACACCTATGCCACAAGCCAAATCAAATAAGCCTTCCCAGCCTCCTTGGCTTGCCAGCCTTATTTGGTTTGGCATAGCGGTTGTTGCTTGGTTTATTCTGAAGTTGCTTGGGCCTGTGCTCACACCTTTTGTGGTTGCCTTGGTGCTAGCCTATTCGTTGCTGCCTGCGGTGCAGCAGTTGCAAAAATTAACTCGGCACCGCTTGCCACGCATCGTTTGTGTGCTTGTGGTCGAGCTCGGCTTTATTCTTATCACGTTGGCGGTGGTTTTGCTGACAGTGCCGATTATTGGTAAAGAATTGCCACTTTTGCAGTCACAGTTACCCAGTATTGCCGAGCGTTTAAACAGCAGCATTCAGCCTGTGCTAGCTAGCCTCGGTATCGATTTCAGCTTTGATCCTAGTCGCGTGAAAAGCTTTGCGCTTCAGTACTTGGACGCCAATAGTGAGCAGTTGTGGGCGCGCGTCTTGCCATCTCTCAAGATAGGTGGCAGTTTGCTGATTAGTATTTTTGGTTTTGTCTTGTTGGTGCCAGTAGCCCTGTTTTATTTGTTGTCGGATTGGTCTGGCTTGATGACTAGGGCAACCACTTGGATTCCACCTGCCAAGCTCTTTGCTGTGCAAAGCTTTTTAAGTGAGGTGGACGTCTTGCTTGGCCAATATATGCGGGGTCAGCTTTTGGTTATGTTGTTGCTTGCACTTTATTACTGCATCACTTTGAGTCTTTGGGGTCTTGATTTGGCGTTGCCCATTGGCGTGTTTACGGGCCTTGCGATCTGCATCCCCTACCTTGGCTTTGGTATAGGGCTTATTTTGGCAGCGCTGGCGGCTGTGTTGCAGTTTGGTATTCCGAATGCGGCCCTCATGCTGGCAGTTATTTATGGCATCGGCCAAGTGATTGAAGGCTTTGTGCTGACGCCGCGGCTGGTGGGGGAGCGTATCGGACTGCACCCATTGGCAGTGATCTTTGCCCTCCTGGCTTTTGGTGAAATTTTTGGCTTTATAGGTGTTTTAGTGGCGCTGCCCCTTAGTGCCGTGCTGTTAGTAGCACTGCGCCGCATGAAAGCGCACTACCTCGCTTCTCATCTTTATGCGGATGAATCGTAAATACATCAGATGCAGCAATTTACTTTAGACGTAGCGGTCGATATAGGACCTTCGCTTGACAACTTTTTACCTTTGGGTAACGAGGCTGTGCACCAGCATGTAAAGCTATGGCTGGCTGCTAATCAGCGCTCGCCTGTGCCGATCTATTTATGGGGCGCGAGTGGTACAGGCAAGACACATTTGTTAAGCGCGGTGCAGCGTGACCTCCAAGAGCGTGGCGAGCCCTTTGGCTATATGGATAGCCAGATGACCGAGCCGCCTAGCTTTAACGCAGCATGGCGTGTGGTGCTGATGGATGATGTGCATCGGTTTACGGCTGTGCAGCAGCATGCGGCATTTAACTGGTTTGTGAATAGCCAGACCACCGGTTGCTCAGTATTTGCAACGGGGGATGTGTCCCCAATTGGTTTGCTATTGCGTGACGATTTACGTTCGCGTTTAGGGTGGGGTGATATCTTCGCTTTGCAAGCTTTATCGGATGACGCTCAGCAGCAGGTCTTGCGTGCCAGCGCCTCTGCACGCGGCCTTGCACTCGGGGATGATGTGCTGACCTATATGAGTACGCGCTTCTCACGTGATCTTGGCAATTTGATGCAATGGCTGGATAAATTGGATCAATATGCACTGCAAACCAAGCGCGCCATCACGTTGCCATTGCTTAAGCAGATGCTTGACAACATTGATCAATTGATTTGAATCTAGCCATGAACCTCGCACTTTTTGATTTAGACCACACATTACTCCCGATTGATTCCGATCACACGTGGGGGGCGTTTTGTATTGCTGAAGGCTTGGTTGATCCCGTAGAGCATCAGCGCCGCAACGACGAATTTGCTGAGCAATATCGCGCTGGGACGCTAGATATTCATGCCTATGTGGCGTTTGCGATGCGCGTGGCTGCTTCCGCGGGTAAAGACCGCGCGGCTCATTTGCATCAAAAATACATGACTAATTGGATACTTCCAGCCATCAAACCGCAAGCATTAGAGCTGGTGCGCAGTCACCAAGCGGCAGGGGACACCTGCATCATCATTACCGCGACCAATGAGTTTGTGACGCGTGAGATTGCTGCGGTCTTTGGTGTCCAGCACTTAATTGCAGTTGATCTTGTACGGGATGCGCAGGGGCATGTGACCAATGCGATTGCCGGTGTGCCATCCTTCAAAGATGGCAAGGTCACGCGTATGGAGATGTGGCTAGCTGAGCGTGGACTCACATGGCGTGATGTCCCAAAAAGCACCTTCTACAGTGACTCGATGAACGACTTGCCGCTTTTGGAGCGCGTCACTCACCCCGTAGCAACTAATCCCGACGAGCGACTTAGAGCGCTTGCGGTGCAGCGACAATGGCAGATTCTGGATCTATTTTGATCCGTGGACTGAAACTTAATGCTTAAAAAAATAATTCACCGTGTCTTTGGCAAAGCCCAAGAGCCAGCGCTCAAAGATGCGCCAGCTAGAGCCGTCAAAGCGAGCGGCAAAACATCGCAGGCATCGAAGCGCCAAGAAATTACGGCCAAGGTGCATGGAATCGATCGTGATTTGATTGATTCCCGCGCGATAGAAACGGTAGAAACCCTGCAGGATGCCGGTTTTGAGTCTTATATTGTGGGCGGCGCAGTGCGTGACTTACTGCTCGGACTTCATCCTAAAGACTTTGATATTGCTACCGCCGCTACGCCCGAAGAGGTCAAACGACTCTTTAGACGTGCTTTCATCATTGGACGGCGCTTTCGCATTGTTCACGTTATTTTTGGCGGGGGACGCGATCACGAAGTGTTTGAAGTCTCTACCTTCCGCGCCAATGTGGACGTAGCAGATGCAACCAAAGTCAAAGGAAACGAGCGCAGCCAAAAGACGGCTTTGGATGGCATCAAGCACGCGGTGGATAGCTCGGGTCGTGTACTGCGCGACAACGTTTGGGGTGATATTGCCAGCGATGCAGCAAGGCGCGATTTCACGGTGAACGCGATGTATTACGACCCTAGCTCGGAAGTTTTGGTCGATTACCACGGCGGTATGGCGGACGCGAAAAAACGTGTGATCCGCATGATTGGCGAGCCAGCCGCTCGTTACCGCGAAGACCCCGTGCGGATCATCCGCGCCGTGCGCTTTGCGGCTAAGTTGGCCAAGCTTGGATTTAAGGTGGAACCCAAAACACTAGAGCCCATTAAAAAGCTCAAAAAATTATTAGATGACGTACCACCATCGCGCATGTTTGACGAAATGCTCAAGCTGGTGCAAACGGGGCATTCGCTGGCAAGCATTCAAACTCTCAAAGAGCTAGGGCTAGAGCGCGGTATTTATCCACTCTTAGATGTGATTGTGGAACGCGCAGATAGTCCTATGGTCAAAGGCATGCTGACGGACACCGATGCCAGGGTCAAAGCTGGTAAGCCCGTTGCGCCTAGCTATTTGCTGGCTTGCGTGCTCTGGCAAGACGTCATTGATGGCTGGACGGCACGGCGCGAAGGTCGTAAGCCGTTTAACAAAATTCCAACTTTTCCTGCCTTGGCAGAGAGCGTGGACGCAGTATTTGAAGAGCGTATTGGGGACGTGTCGGGGCGCGGCAAGCTGGGCGCCGACATGCGCGAAATTTGGATGATGCAGCCCCGCTTCGAAAAGCGCGTTGGCAGCTCGCCACATACATTGGTGGAGCACTTACGCTTTCGAGCAGGCTTTGACTTCTTGCGCCTGCGCGGTGAGTGCGGCACAGAGTTTGGCGAGACCAATGCCGCAGAGCTTGCTGAGCTGGCAGCGTGGTGGCAAGATTTCCAAGATGCTGATCACTCGGACCGCATGGCGTTGATTGAGCAAGTGAGATTGCAGCCCAAATTAGCAGGTGCACCAAGTGTCAAGAGCACGAAACCACGGCGCAAGCGCAAGCCAAAATCGAGTCAAACCAATGGTGACGGCATACCTAGCGCTGGGGTCTAATTTAGACAACCCTGCACAGCAGGTGCAGGCGGCAAGGCTTGCCCTGGGGGGTATCCTGCAAACTAGACTGATTGCGGCCTCCAGCCTATACAAAAGCAAACCTGTGGATGCATCTGGCGACGATTACGTCAATGCTGTTGTGAAGATTGAAACCAAACTCAACGCTTATGCGTTACTTGCCGAGATGCAGCAGTTGGAGCGCCAAGCGGGGCGAGCCTTGCCAGCCGATAGGGTGCACTTGCACAACGCGCCACGAACACTCGATTTAGATATCTTGCTGTATGGCGACGCACGAATTGAGAGCGCTACGCTTACCGTGCCGCATCCGCGCATGTGGAGCAGAGCCTTTGTACTCCTGCCTTTGCATGAGATTGCGCCTGAGCTGGTCAGCGCCGAACAGCTAGCAGTGCTCAGCGCTCAGGTGATTAGCCGCCTAAACTGACATAGACGTTTTGCACGTCGTCATTGCCATCAATCGCGGTTAAGAACGCCTCAACTTCTTCTAATTGAGCGGCACTCAAACTGCTGGGATCAACGGGATTTTTTGGCTTGTACCCTAGTTTTGCAGAAAGCACCGTGTAGCCATGCGCGGGCAGGGCGCGGCTAACGATGTCGAGATCGGTGGGATCCGTCAAAAACATCGTTGTGCCAGCTTTGGCGTCACTGCCCTCTTCGATTTCCACTGTTTCAAAGTCTTGTGCGCCAGCTTCAATGGCGGCCAGTTCTGGGTCGGCATCGGCTGTTGTGGGCTCAGCTTCGATCATGCCCACAAAGTTGAAATCCCACGACACTGAGCCGGATGTACCCAGTTGCCCTTTGCGAAAGAGCACGCGCATTTCAGGTGCCGTGCGGTTTACGTTATCGGTCAGGCACTCTACCATCACAGCCACTTGATGCGGCGCAAAGCCTTCGTAAATGACGTGCTCAAAACTAACCGCATCTGCGCCTACGCCCGAGCCTTTTTTAATCGCCCGCTCCAGCGTGTCTTTGGGCATGGAGGCTTTGCGTGCTTGCTCAACAAAGAGGCGCAGCTTAGAGTTGGAGGCAGGATCACCGCCACTTTTTGCTGCAAGCATGATGTCTTTGGCCAGGCGACCAAACAGTTTGCCGCGTGCGTTAGCCGCGAGTTCTTTGCCTTTTGCTTTCCATTGTGCGCCCATATTTTTCCTTTTTGTAAATGCATTTAAGCTCTAGGTTGACCACGTTAATCTAAAAGCTGAATCATGCAATTATCTTTCTCTGCGCAAACCATCCTATTGCTGATTGCCTCTAATGTCTTTATGACCATCGCTTGGTATGGCCATTTGAAGAGTTTAAGCACAAGCCCTTGGTACATCGCGGCTTTTGTGAGCTGGGGTATTGCATTATTTGAATACATGCTTCAAGTGCCCGCAAACCGCATTGGTTATGGCTTGGCTGGATTTAACGTGGCGCAACTCAAAATCATGCAGGAAGTGATTACGCTCTTAGTTTTTGTGCCGTTTGCCATGTTTTATTTAGGCCAACCCATGAAATTAGATTATTTATGGGCTGCACTGTGCTTGGTCGGCGCAGTTTATTTTGTGTTCCGTGCGTGATTTGCCCCGTAAAATCTAGCGCAATCGTTTATTAACTTGGAGCTCCCCATGCTGTTTAGCAAATTACTACCTAAAGAAGGTAATTTTTTTGAAATGTTCAATCAGCATGCGGATGCTATTGTGGAGGCTGCGCGTGCATTCTCTAAGCTGGTGGCTAATTACAGCGACCCGCATTTGCGTGAGAGTTACAACCGCGATGTGGACAACGCCGAGCACGCAGCCGACCGCATTACAGCAGACGTGAATCGTTTGATTCACAAAACGTTTATTACTCCAATTGACCGGGAGCAAATTCACTCGCTAATTAACACTATGGATGACGTGGCAGATTTGATTCAAGATTGCGCCGAAGCTATGGCGCTTTATGATTTGAAGCACACGACCGACGAAATTTTGCGTCTCACGGATATCAGCCTTAAGTGTTGCGAGCGTTTGAAGGATGCTGTGTCTATGCTGAGCAATATTGCGGATGCTAAAACAGCAGAAGCAGCACTCAAAACGTGTGAAGAGATCGATAAGCTTGAATCTGATGCCGATCGCGTGATGCGTAGCGCAATGAGTAAGCTGTTTCGCGAAGAGCCCGAGGTGCGTGAGGTGATCAAGCTCAAGGCAATTTACGAGCTCCTAGAGACCATTACGGATAAATGCGAAGACGTTGCCAATCACATTGAAGGCATTGTGCTGGAGAACTCTTGATGGAAGCGCAAACCGCAGCCTTTTGGCTTGTTGCCATGTTGGTGGTGCTCGCGCTTGCATTTGATTTCATGAATGGGTTTCATGATTCAGCCAATTCAATTGCGACTGTAGTGTCCACGGGGGTTTTGAAGCCTGGACAAGCTGTGTTGTTTGCCGCATTTTTTAATGTCGTGGCGATTTTTATTTTTCAACTTAGCGTAGCCTCTACCGTTGGTAAAGGCTTAGTGATGCCTGGGGTTGTGGACACTCATGTGGTGTTTGGCGCCTTGGTTGGTGCTCTTTTGTGGAACATCATTACTTGGTACTACGGCATTCCAAGTAGCTCATCTCATGCCCTGCTAGGCGGTATTGTTGGTGCCGCAATTGCTAAAGCTGGCGCAGGCGTTTTGATCGCCGGGAAAATTTTGCAAACAGTCTTGTGGATTTTTCTATCGCCGCTGTTGGGGTTTGTGATGGCCTCACTCATGATGGTCGCCGTGGCTTGGATTTTTCGGCTTGCGACGCCATCCCGTGTAGATAAATGGTTTCGGCGCGGGCAGCTTTTTTCAGCTGCTGCCTATAGCTTAGGTCACGGCGGGAACGACTCACAAAAAACCATTGGCATTATTTGGATGCTCTTAATCGCCACAGGGTATACCGCAGTCGATGCCAAAGTACCGCCGACTTGGGTCATTATTTGCTGCTATTTAGCGATTGGTATGGGCACCATGTTTGGTGGCTGGCGTATTGTTAAAACAATGGGACAAAAGATTACCAAGCTCAAACCCGTTGGTGGTTTTTGTGCCGAAACAGGTGGCGCGATTACGTTGTTCTTAGCTAGCTTCTTGGGTATTGCTGTATCGACCACTCACACCATTACAGGGGCGATTGTGGGCGTAGGCTCCACCCAGCGAGCCTCTGCCGTGCGTTGGGGCGTAGCGGGCAATATTATTTGGGCATGGATTTTTACGATTCCAGCCAGCGCCTTTGTGGCAGCAATTGGTTACTGGGTCAGTCTGCAGATCTTTTAAGCAGATTTCAACGCGTACTCAAAATACCGTTGACCCGTAAATGCAATCACCGACATCAAGGCGGTTGCGCCCAGCAGTAGCGCCAAAATCACGGCAAAAATCCCAAGTCCAGAGCTATTGCCTGCGGAGGCTTCGTTAGAGGCCAAAGGGTTGTAGGCCGTATTCCATTTGATTTTTTCCATCAAGCCAAAAACAATCGCAGCGAGGCAGGCTGCTGCAAGCGATGCGCCAAAAAATGGCGCAAGCGCCCATGCCAAACGATCGTCTTGTCCAAACGCCATTACGCGCCGTACGCCATACAGCCCAATGCTACTAGCAAAAATCTGTAGCCAACCCCATTTATCGGCTAGCCCTTTGAGATAAAAGCGGTGCACGCCAGCGACTCCAAATAGCAATGCAAAGTAGGCGGCAAGAGTTTTGTTTTTCATACGTATTAATTTTAAGAAGCGAGTGACTTTACCGCAAGACCAACAAGTGCTGATATGGCTATCACGTGAATCACATTTCGCTTGTATTTAAAAAGCGCAATCGCTGCAGCGATGGTAATGAGCGCCGAGATCCAATCGAAGCTGCCAAATCCGCCTTTAAGCCCCATTGGCCATAGCACGTGGTAGCCAAAGAACAGAGCCAAATTCAAAACCACGCCCACAACGGCGGCTGTGATGGCGGTGAGTGGCGCGGTAAATTTCAGATCATTGTGCGTGGTTTCAATGAAAGGACCGCCCAGCAAAATAAAAATAAAGGATGGCAAAAACGTGAACCACGTAACGATGCAGGCCGCCAGTGCGCCCGCTAGGAATAAGGCTTGCGTGCCGAGTAAGGCTTTCAAGTAGCCGCCCACAAACGCGACGAACGCAACGACCATGATGAGCGGACCAGGCGTTGTTTCGCCCAGCGCAAGACCATCAATCATTTGTGTGGCAGAGAGCCAGCCAAAGCCATCCACTGCGCCTTGGTACACATAAGGCAGCACGGCGTACGCGCCGCCAAAGGTGAAGAGCGCCGCCTTAGTAAAGAACCAACTCATCTGCGAGTAGGTGTGTTCCCAGCCGAAGCAGGCAACGATTGCCGCAAGAGGAATCGCCCATAACAAGATACCAATAACAGCGACGCGTACAAACCGACTCCACGTCCACAGCGCGTGCGCAGGCGTGGGGGTGTCGTCGTCAATGATGGCTTTACCAAAAGAGGCTTTTGCTGCACCATGTCCACCGCCTGTTTTGAATGTCTCGGGGCTTATGCGCCCGCCAAAATAGCCAACGGCTGCGGCTATTAAAACGATCAGTGGAAATGGTGCGTTTAAAGCGAAGATGGCCACAAAGGATGCGCCAGTAATGGCCCACAGCACATTGTTTTTAAGTGCCCGTGAGCCGATACGGTGGGCGGCTTGCAGCACGATGGCAGTGACTGCAGGCTTGATGCCGTAGAACAGCCCTGCAACTAACGGCAACGAGCCGTAGGCGATATAAATCCACGATAAGCCAATCAAAATAAAGAGCGACGGCAGCACAAACAGAACGCCTGCCATGATGCCGCCCCATGTGCGGTGCATGAGCCAGCCGATGTAGGTGGCGAGCTGCTGTGCTTCAGGGCCGGGCAGTACCATGCAGTAGTTGAGGGCGTGCAGGAAGCGGCGTTCGCTAATCCAGCGCTTGTCCTCTACCAGTTCTTTGTGTAGTAGCGAGATCTGTCCCGCAGGACCACCAAAACTAATAAATCCGACTTTGAGCCAAAATTTAAAGGCTTCCCAATACGAGATGGGGGCGGGCGTTTGGGAAGTCTCGGTGACTTTCATGGATTGCTTTTTCGATATTGCTCGGCTGCACGGAGCTTATCCTTCTTGCTAGGGCGCTTGCCTTTGATGCCACCATTAACAAAACTCACTTCTATGAACTCTTGGGTGGGCTCAAAACCCGTGACCACATCTAAAGCGATGTGCATATCTTGCCGTTTTTGAATAAGGCGCCAATGCACCTGCGTATCCTGACTTACAAAGCTAATCGCAAGTCCATGTTCGCCCGCTCGTCCTGTGCGGCCAATACGGTGCGTGTAGTCCACAGCGGAGCGGGGTAGATCGAAGTTGACGACGACGGGTAGTTGTGCGATGTCGAGTCCACGCGCTGCCACATCGGTTGCGACAACAACGGTCAAACGCGACGCTTTGAAGTCCGCTAGCACTTGCACACGCTTGCCTTGGCTTTGCTCACCGTGGAAGGGCTCGGCGTTGATACGGGCTTTACGCAGTTTGACGGCGATCATTTCGGCGGCGTGTTTGGTCGCCACAAAGACGAGCACGCGAGGCCATTTGTTTTGCTCAATCAAGTGACGCAGTAACTGCGTTCGGTTCGGGCTATCCACCAAAATTGCCCGCTGGGTGATGTCTGCGGCATTTTCAATTTCTGGTTGCACATCAATCCGTATGGGCTCATGCAGAAAAGTGTTTGCTAACTCCTGCACAGCACTTGGAAAGGTAGCAGAGAAAAATAAGTTTTGGCGTTTTGCGGGGATGAGCGATAAGATGCGCTCAAGTTCAAGCGCAAAACCCATGTCTAACAAGCGATCGGCTTCGTCTAGCACTAGCGTTTCCACAAAGCTGAGTGAGAGCGCATTGCGGTCTACCAAATCCAGTAAACGCCCCGGCGTTGCAACGATGATGTCTGCGCCGCCTCTTAGGCGCATCATTTGTGGATTGATGGAGACACCACCAAATAGTGTTGTAATTTGCACGGCTTGTGGCAGGTGGTGCCCTAGTGTTTTAAAAACTTCACCTACTTGCATGGCCAGCTCTCGCGTAGGTACAAGCACAAGCGCTAGCGTACGGCGGGGGCTAAATAATGTTTGCGACGCGAGGCGGTGCAAGATTGGCAGTGCAAAAGCCGCAGTTTTGCCAGAACCTGTTTGTGCCGATCCTAAGATGTCTTTGCCCGATAAGGCGTATGGGATGGCGCTTTGCTGAATAGGTGTTGGCTGCGCGTAGGCCTTATTTTGCAAAGCTTTTAATAACGCTGGGTGCAGACAAAAAGGGTCAAAAGATGTTGGCATAAACAGATGATGGCATGATTGGGGCTATGAAAAAATTATTTCAACTCAATATCGAAGGTAAAAATCGGGATCGCGTCTTAGAGGGCACGAAGCACGAAATCCGAAAATACATTAAACGCGAACGCGCGAAAGCCCTACCAGAGGGCGCTGACTTCTGGGATTTTGATTGCCAATTTGGACTTTCAAAAGAAGCAGCTAGCGTTGTGCATTTTGCCAATATCACCGATTGCATTAACGAGGCAGCAACTAGCGGAGTCGATGCATTCTATTTAGAGGTCTTGGCACGACCTGGCGTGCGTCAGCCTAAGGCGGCGATTGAATCGTAGACTTTGAGTGCGGCAAAAGCATCGTTAGCTGCATAAAGAATCTGACTCTCACTTAGCACTTTGTTTGCCCAGTTCGATGTTGTTGCTTTGCGCGATTTGATGAGTCGCTGATGAAAGAGCACGGCAACCGCGCTTTTGACGCCAATTTCTTTGATATAGCCTTTGGCATTGAATAGTGTATTGATATCTAGTACGTTTTCAGGCTCTATGCCTAAGGTTCGACGAATTTGCACACCGTCGCCTGATAAGCCAAATCCCACTTTCAAAATGCTAGGCGAAGCCAGTAGCTTTGACACGACCGTGCGGCAGGTGTCGTCAAATAGCTGAAAAACGTAGGCCTTGTCTCGAATTGCGAACTGAACCACATGCGGGCCTGACGAAATTTCATTTTTGACAAAGGTCGGTTTTGACTCTGTATCAAAACCGATAACGGCCGCATCCTTCAATGCTTCATAAGCCGCAAGAGATTCACTACTTTTACTTACAAGAAAAACACCTTGCCTTTCAAGAAGGGGGAATAAAGGTAAGTTTGATATGTCTTCTTTAGATGGTATTTTCATCATTTAATTTTATATTTATATGTAAAAAGTGTTACAATTAAATTTCTATATTGAAAAATGCAATTTCTTGATGTCATGCAATTTTTCAAAAAATTAATTATTAATACTTCAAAATCGCATATGTTCTCTTTTAGCCGTTCTTTATTAATAATAGGTGTATCCATCACTAGTGGTATTGTGCTTTATGGCAGCTCCGTGCAAGGACAAACAATACCTACGCGAAATGTATCGTTTCAAATGAGCGGAACCGTTCAAACGGCGGTGCCTTCTGCAGCGACGATTGTTACAACCTTATCTAGCAAAGCTAGAGGGTCTATTTTGGATGGCCCGCAAGGAATTACGACGGATGGTACGAATTTGTATGTGGCGGATTCCGTTAATAACACAATTAGTAAAGTTTCGATTTCAACTGGTGTAGTGACGCGAATTGCGGGTTCGCTAACAACCCAAGCTTGGGGATACGCTGATGGTGTTGGCGAGGCCGCCAATTTTAAAAGGCCTCATGGCATTACAACAGATGGAGCAAACCTATATGTGGCCGATACGTTTAACCATGTTATCCGCAAGATTGTAATTTCAACAGGCATGGTTAGTACGCTTGCTGGCCGTTGGAGTACTGGCGGCGCATTTGGTGATGCAGATGGCCCTGCACATGATGCCAGTTTTAATGCACCTCGCGGTATTGCTACCGATGGCACCTATATTTACGTTGCAGATACAGGCAACCATACGGTCCGAAAAATTTCGATTGCTACTGGCTATGTGACAACACTTGCAGGTACGCCAGGCGTTGCTGGACATGCAGATGGCATTGGCGCTGCGGCCACTTTTAATGGTTTGACGGGTATTACTACCGATGGCAGCAATTTGTATGTGGCAGATACAAAAAATAACAGCCTACGCAAAATCGTGATTGCTACGGGTGTAGTAACTACCTTGGCGGGACAAGCGGGTACCTATGGGTACGATGACGGTATCGGATCGAACGCTCGATTTACCGGCCCACATGGCGTGGTGACTGATGGTATCCATGTGTTTGTTGCGGATTCTTTTAATCACACTATTCGTAAAACCGTTATTGCGACAGGGATGGTAACAACCGTTGCTGGTGTTCGTGGTGTGAGCGGAAAGGCCGACGGCCTTGCCTCACGCGCAACATTCTCTAGGCCTGGTAGCCTGACGAACGATGGCGTGCACTTGTATGTCGCAGATACTCAAAACGGAGCCATCAAAATCGTGGAGTAATGCATCCCTAATATCAATTGATGTAACCCAATAAAAAAGCCCAGCAATGCTGGGCTTTTTTTGTTCAGTCCCACTTACGCGGGGCTGAATGGTCTGCTTAGTAGCGTGAACCGCCGCCACCGCCGCCGTATCCACCACCGCCATTGCCGCCGCCGTAACCGCCGCCGCCTTCACGACGACCGCCACCGCCACCACCGCCGTAACCGCCACCGCCGCCGCCAAAGCCGCCAGTGCGTGGAGGACGTGGCTCCATTGGACGAGCCTCGTTTACCACGAGGTTACGGCCAGCCATTGGCTGGTCATGCAAACCAGCGATAGCTGCTTGCGCTTCTGCGTCGCTGCCCATTTCGACAAAGCCAAAACCTTTAGAGCGGCCAGAGTCACGTTCCATCATGACTTTTGCGCTACCGACATTGCCGTAGGCACTGAATGCTTGTTGAAGATCACCGTCACGCACGGTATATGGCAGGTTGCCTACGTACAATTTATTACCCATAAACTCAAGTTCCCTTTAAGGGACTCCTATAAAAACAAAAAAATAAAAATACCAATGTTTATTATGCGCGACATTGCATAGTCTGATTGGATTCGTGCAAGAGATTTAAAGCGTTTGCGGGTAAATCCTAATGTTTTTATGGTTTATTTTGCAATTTCGTTGCGCCAATCCGACAAGGCATGGCGCATGACATACAACTGGCGCTCAAAACGAGGGCAGTTTGCGCATATCCACAAATGGATTCTTAATGCTGTTTTATCGCGCCAATTGAGGGGGCGATCTTCTCTAGCGAGCATTAGATGTGCCGCCTCTTGGCAAGTGCGATGCAGCGGAATAGCAGATTTAAAAGAAGTCATGATTACTTGTTTCCAAACCAATTGAGATCGAGACATTCACGCAGCTTAAGTCTTGCGCGATGCAGTTGGACATAAAAATTTGTCGAAGTGAGCTTTAATTCCTTACAGATCTCTTCGCTTGATAACTCCAGCCACTCGCGCATTAAAAAGAGCCGGCCAAGTTGAGC
>CANBRV010000013.1 GCA_947372005.1 Comamonadaceae bacterium
CCGCCCGACAAGCCCAAAATCACGTGCTCGGAGCCAACTTGGCGCTTGATGGAGGCAACGGCCTCGCTGATGTAGTCGCCCATGATCCAGTCTGCGCGCGTGCCGCAGATACCGAGCACAAAGCGATTCAGCATCGCTTGGCCTTGCACGGTGTGCGTCACTTCGGGGTGGAATTGCAGCGCATAAAACTTGCGCGCTTCGTCCGCCATGCCCGCAATCGGGCAGGAGGGCGTGCTCGCCATGACTTTGAAGCCTTCGGGCAACGCGGTGACTTTGTCGCCGTGGCTCATCCAGACTTTGAGCATGCCGTGGCCGTCATCGGTAGTGAAGTCCGCAATATCTTTGAGTAGCTCGGTATGACCCCGCGCCCGCACTTCGGCATAACCAAATTCGCGCTTGGCGATGCCGTCCACCACCTGTGCGGCTTCTACCTTGCCGCCTAGCTGCTGCGCCATGGTTTGCATACCGTAGCAAATGCCCAGAACTGGCACGCCGAGTTCGAACACGCTGGAGGGCGCTTTGTCCGTGGATTCCTCGTAGGCGCTGGCGTGCGAGCCAGAGAGGATGATGCCTTTGAGGTTGCCGTCAGCGGCGTAATCTTTCAGCCAATCGTTGGTCACATCACAAGGATGGACTTCGCAATAAACATGGGCTTCGCGCACGCGGCGAGCAATGAGTTGGGTCACTTGTGAGCCAAAATCGAGGATGAGGATTTTTTGATGAGACATGTTTGTTGTTTTAATTTGAAATCGGAATTATTGAGCCGTCCAGCCACCATCGTTGGCCCACGCCACACCGCGCACATTGTTCGCCGCCGCTGAGCACATAAACACCGCCATGTCGCCCAGTTGTTCGGGCGTGGTGAATTGCAGAGATGGCTCTTTTTCGCCGAGCAAGTCTTTGGTAGCCGCTTCGATAGAAATGCCTTCCTTGGCAGCGCGTGCGTCAATCTGCGCTTGCACAAGGGGCGTCAGCACCCAGCCAGGGCAAATGGCATTGACGGTGATGCCTGTGGTGGCTACTTCAAGTGCCACGGCTTTGGTCAAGCCCACGATGCCGTGCTTAGCCGCCACATAGGCGGTTTTGTTGGCAGAAGCTACCAAGCCATGTGCAGAGGCGATATTGATGATGCGTCCCCAGTTTGTGGCACGCATGTTTGGAATGGCAAGGCGCGTGGTGTGGAAAGCGGATGTGAGATTGATGGCAATCACCGCATCCCAGCGCTCTGTCGGAAAGCTCTCGATAGGCGAGACGTGCTGAATGCCTGCGTTATTCACCAAAATATCCACGCCGCCAAACTCGGTGGCGGCATAAGCCATCATGGCTTCAATCTCGGCTGGCTTGCTCATGTCTGCGCCGTGATAGCCAACTTTGACGCCTAGAGCTTCGATTTCTGCCTTTGCGGCTGCATAGTCGCCAAAGCCATTCATGACGATGTTTGCGCCTTGTTTGGCAAGCTGCTTGGCAATGCCAAGACCGATGCCGCTGGTGGAGCCTGTGACGAGGGCTGTTTTATTTTTGAGCATTTGTTTTTTCCCTTTTAATTGTTGTTGCAGCTTTAGGCGCTAGCTTGTGCGCCCCAGCTTTCTGACTTGATTTGCTTCGCACTTTACTTTTTGCTTTTGGCTTTGGCGGTACAAACATGGTGAGCTGACCGTTATCAGCAACATGCGCTGTTACGTCCTCTTGTTTATGAACTGAGCGCGGAATAAGTAAGGTCGAGCCTGCCTTGATGAACCCTGATTTGAGGGCAATGCCATTCACCTCACGCAGCGCCGCTTCGCTCATACCCACACGCTTGGCCGCATCTTGTGGCTTTAAGGCTGAGGGGGCAACCCATGCGGTCCAGCTAGCCAGTTGCCCAGAGTAGTTGTTGAGGTTTGCGCTAAACATCTCCGCATTTCCCCATGGCATCAATACTTGTGGTGTACCAGCCGCCAAGATCACAGGGCGCGAAAGGGAGGGGTTGAGCGCTTTAAAGTCCGCCAACGGTACATCAGCCAGTTTGGCTGCAAGCGCCACGTCCATATCGCGCGTAATGGGAACGGATTGAAAGTAGGGGTGATTGTCAATGTCGCCCAGAACAGCATTAAATTGCTCGGGGTTGGAGACGATGTTTTTGACAGCTTGCAGCTTGGGCACGTAATAGCGCGTCTCGTTGGGCATCGTCAAATCTGAATAGGTGGTTGGCAAGCCTAGTTTTTGATTTTTGGCAATCGCACGGCCTACGCTACCTTCGCCCCAGTTGTAGGCGGCTAGCGCGAGTTGCCAATCACCAAACATGCCGTAAAGCTTTTGCAGATAGTCGAGCGCCGCGCGGGTCGAGGCTTGCACATCGCGCCTATCGTCGCGAAAAGTGTTTTGCTTTAGCGAGTAGTCGCGCCCCGTGCTAGGAATGAACTGCCACATGCCCGCTGCTTTGGCACTGGATACGGCTTGTGGGTTAAAAGCACTTTCAATAAATGGCAGCAAAGCCAGTTCGGTTGGCATTTTGCGTGCTTCTAGCTCTTCAACTACGTGATAAAGATATTTTTTAGATCGCTCGGTCATGCGGGCAATGTAGTCTGGGCGCGTCACATACCACTGCTCACGGTTGGTGACAAACTCGTTCTCTAAATTGGGCATGGCAAAACCACGGCGGATGCGCTCCCACAAGTCATTCTTAACAACTTTAGGAGCTTGCTCCTCCTCTATGCCTTTGGGCGTTATGGCTGGAGAGGCATCTCGTACAGG
Organism: Comamonadaceae bacterium; assembly: GCA_947372005.1. Lineage (GTDB taxonomy): Bacteria > Pseudomonadota > Gammaproteobacteria > Burkholderiales > Burkholderiaceae_C > JASGCK01. The sequence continues at coordinate 2,734 of CANBRV010000013.1, forward strand.
CGGCAGTGCGGTACTTGCATCGTTTTGTGCGAAGGCGTTGCCCATACAAGCAAAGCTGAGGCAGCAACTCAGCACAATAAAAAGGATACGTGTCATCTAAAGTTATTCTTCCACTCGCGCAAGGCGGCAAAAATGTCAGTGGCCGACTGCGCGGTTTGGTTGTATTGTTGAACAGAGGCCGCGACACTAGCTGTGTGGCTACGTAAAAAGGGGTTAATTTTTTTCTCTATGCCCATACGGCTAGGGATGGTCGGAATGTTTGCCTTGCGCTGCGCTTGGCAATTTGCTTCATAGGCAATGAGGTCGCTATTTGCCGCATCAACTGCCAAAGCAAATTTTAGATTTGAGAGCGTGTATTCGTGTGCGCAGCAAACCAAGGTGTCGTCTGGCAGCTGACTTAGCATCGTCAGCGACGTCAACATCTGGGCGGGTGTTCCCTCAAACAATCGTCCGCAACCGCCCGAAAACAGCGTATCGCCACAAAAAAGCAGCGGGGTTGGGTGCAAGTCAGAGCCTTGGTGGAAATAGGCAATATGCCCCGCGGTATGCCCTGGGACTTCCATCACAGCGAAATCAATTCCCAATACCGAGACCCGCTCGCCAGCGCCCACGCGCTGCACGGGCTCAGGGATAACCTCGAAAGCAGGACCATAAACACGTGCGCCAGTGGCATTGCGCAAGGTGTCCACGCCACCCACATGATCAGCATGATGATGGGTGACTAGAATCGCCTCTAACTTAAGGTTCAGCTCTTTGAGCTTGGCCTGTATGGGAACTGCATCCCCCGGATCGACAACAATGGCGTTCGCGCCGTTATGCAAGAGCCACAGATAGTTGTCGTCAAAGGCGGGAATGGTTATTAAAGATAAGGTGTTCATGAGCGGACAAATTATAGGTTTAGCACTCGGCCTTACGCCCACGCTAAACCCTTGGCTGGAGCAAACAGACCTAGGTGCTGCGGGCTTGGCTGTGCGCGAATGGCTGCTTGCCCGCCACCACCATGCCGTGCAAGACGTTTTTGGCTATCACGCCTTGCAATTAGGGGCTTCTAGCTTGAACACCTTGACCAATAGCCGCATTGCACATCGCTGGATTGCAGCGGATACCCGATTAGAGACGCGTGCTGACCTTTTTGCCAATGCTTCTGCACTGCCGTTTTTTGAAGCGACGCTAGACCTTGTGACCTTACCGTTGACGCTGGATGCGCACTCTGACCCTGATGCGGTGCTAGACGAGGTGGCGCGTGTGCTGGTGCCAGAAGGGCGTGCTATTTTTACGGGCTTTGATATTGCCAGTGTTTGGGGCGTTGCGCACAAACTGGGCAGCAAGCGACTGCCCGAAGGCACTAGGATTTATGGGCTTTCGAACCTCAAGGCATCGCTGGCAGAGCTTGGCTTAATCGTTGAGCGCATCGAGCACCGCCACAAGATGGTGGATGGGCTTTATTTGTTAATCGCCAAAAAACGAGTCATGGGCATCAAACCCATACGCCGAAAGGCTTGGCGCTTGCCGTCATGGTCGGAGTTGCCGCTCAATCCGTTTCCGAATCCTAAAGGAGCACGTGGATTTAAGACCGGGAAGCAGAAAAATAATCCATAGCGGCCTGAACGCCCGAACCCGCCAGCTTGACGCCTGCAAGCTTGAGCCCCATCTCGCAAGCTGCAACCATGGCAATCAAAGTCAGCTCGTTGCTATCGCCCAAATGGCCCATGCGGAACATACGGCCTTTGACTTTGCCAAGCCCTGTGCCCAGCGAGCAATCAAAACGTTCGTAAATGATTTTGCGCACTGCGTCTGCGTCCACGCCTTCGGGCGTAATCACGCCTGTGAGTACGGGTGAGTAAACCGATGCGTCGCCGCATTGAATCGGCAAGCCCCACGCGTTGACAGCGCTACGCACCCCCGCCGCCCAGCGCTGGTGACGCGCAAAAGTTGCCGCTAGTCCCGCTTTGCCATCCTTGCCCAAAATCATGTTAAGCGCTTCGTGCAAGCCGTAGAGCAAATTGGTGTTGGGGGTATACGGGTAGTAGCCCGTTTTGTTCATCTCAATAATTTCGTCCCACGCCCAAAATGCCTTGGGTAGCGTGGCTTTTTTGCTGGCCTCAAGTGCTTTTTGCGAGACGGCGTTAAAGCTGATGCCAGGCGGCAGCATGAGGCCTTTTTGCGAGCCACTCACGGTCACGTCCACACCCCAAGCGTCGTGCTGATAGTCCGCGCAGGCCAAGCCAGATATGGTGTCTACCAGTAGCAGTGCAGGGTGTTTGGCAGCGTCAATGGCGCGGCGCACGGCGGCAATGTCGCTGGTCACGCCTGTCGATGTTTCGTTGTGTACGACGCACACGGCGTGGATGCTGTGGGTGGTGTCAGCCTTTAATCTCGCCTCAATCATGTCGGCTTGTACGCCGCGTCGCCAGCTGGTCGGCACGCCATGTTCCGTGCCTTGCAGCGCCAAGAATTCGGTCTTGAGTCCAAGCCGTTTGGCAAGCCGCTCCCACAGGCTGGCAAAGTGCCCCGTTTCGTACATCAGCAGATGGTCGCCCGGGCTGCAGACGTTCGCCAGTGCGGCTTCCCAAGCACCTGTGCCAGATGCTGGGTAGATTACGACGGGCTGCGTGGTTTGAAAAATTTGCTGAATGCCTTTGAGGAGCTTCAAGCCCAGCACGCCAAACTCGGGACCACGGTGGTCGATGGTGGGCAAGCTCATCGCACGCAAAATGCGGTCTGGCACAGGCGACGGACCTGGGATTTGCAAAAAGTGATGACCCGTAGGGTGTGCGTTCAAGATGGTGGAGAGAGCGGGCATGACAGTGATCTCGTGACAGTGACTGAAGTAAGCTCAAGCGAAGTGCTTGAAAATAGGCTGATTGCATTTTGCCAATTAAGAATTCGATGATTGCACACACTGACACCTCAAAGACACTAGAAAAAGAACTCATCGCCCATACGGAGGGCGAAGTTTTATTCACCGCTGGCGACCGCGCACGCTACGCGACCGATGCCTCCATTTACCAAGAAACGCCCATCGGCGTGTTTGTGCCTAAAACAGACGCTGACGTGGAAGCCGCGCTGGGTGTGGCTCGCGAGCTTGGTGTGCCGCTGGTCGCGCGTGGTGGCGGTACGTCGCAGTGCGGGCAAACGGTTGGTGCTGGTCTGGTGATTGACCACAGCAAATATCTGCGGAATGTTACAAATTTGGATTTAGACAACGGACAAGTCACCGTGCAACCCGGCATGGTGCTGGATCACTTGAATGCCGAACTCAAACCGCACGGACTTTGGTATCCCGTAGACGTATCCACCAGCGCGCAAGCCACGCTGGGCGGCATGGCGGGGAATAACTCGTGCGGCAGCCGCTCCATCAAATACGGCAACATGGTGCACAACGTGGAGGGCTTATCCCTGCTAACGGCGGCGGGCGAGCGTTTGAACTTGGGACGCTTCGATCAAGCCACAGGGCAGGAGCGGCTGCTTGGTGAATTCGTGCAAAAGCTGGTGATTGACCCTGCCTACGGCTTAAAAAGCGAGATTGAAGCGAACTTTCCGAAAGTGCTACGCCGCGTAGCGGGCTACAACTTGGATGTATTCCATCCGATGAGTGAACGCCCGTACACCACGGATGGTTCTGTCAACTTGGCGCATTTGCTGATTGGCTCGGAAGGCACGCTGGGCTTGACTCAGAGCCTCACGCTGCGCTTGTCGGAACTGCCAAAAGCAAAGGTGCTGGGCGTGGTGAATTTCCCTACGTTTTATGCAGCGATGGACGCGGCGCAGCATATTGTCAAACTCGGTTCGGACGGATTTTTGACGGCAGTGGAATTGGTCGATCGCACGATGCTGGATTTGGCGCTTGAGAATCCAGCCTTCGCGCCGACGATTCGCACCGCCTTGGCTAACCCCGATAAACAAACGCCTGCAGCGGTATTGCTGGTGGAGTTTGCGGGTAGCAACAAAGCTGAACTCTTACCCAAGATGCGGCAATTGGTGGAATTGATGGGTGATCTGGGGATGCCCAACTCCGTCGTTGAAATGACGGATGACGCGCCGCAAAAGAATCTGTGGGAAGTACGCAAAGCAGGGCTCAACATCATGATGAGCCTCAAGGGCGACGGCAAGCCCGTGAGCTTTATCGAAGACTGCGCGGTGCCTTTGGAATCGCTCGCTGAGTACACGCAGGCGCTGACCGAAGTGTTTGCCAAATATGGCTCGCGCGGAACGTGGTACGCCCATGCGTCGGTGGGCACGCTGCACGTGCGCCCGATTTTGGATATGAGACGCGATGGCGGGATCAAGATGCGTGCGATGGCGGAAGAAGCCTCGGCTCTGGTTCGCAAGTTCAAAGGCGCGTACAGCGGCGAGCATGGCGATGGTCTGTGCCGTGGCGAATGGATTGAGTGGCAATTTGGCAGCAAGATTAACGATGCGTTTAAAGCCATCAAACAGCATCTAGACCCAACAAGCTTGCTGTGTCCTGGGCGCATGGTGAGCACGGATGAGCATCCGATTCCGAAGATGGAAAGCCCTAGCTTGCTTAGATTCCCTCCTGTGGAAGCACTACCCCGTAAGGCCTACAAGGTGATTGCCGTGCAGCCCGCACTCGATTGGTCAGCATGGAACGTACAAGCCGACCCAGTGACCGAAATCACAACGGCAGCAGGCACTGGCGGCGACCCCGCGCAAGGGCTCGCCAAGATGGTAGAGATGTGCAACAACAACGGACACTGCCGCAAGTTTGATGCTGGGACGATGTGTCCAAGTTATCGCGTGACGCGTGACGAGAAGCACGTGACACGGGGCAGGGCGAATACGCTCAGGATGGCGATGAGTGGGCAATTGGACGGCGTTTCAAGGTTTCGCGGTGGCGCAGAGATGCTGCCAGACGCTACGCTTGAAACCGCCAATGAATCGCTGGATTTGTGCGTCGGCTGCAAAGGCTGCAAGCGCGATTGCCCGACTGGCGTGGATATGGCGAAAGTCAAAATCGAATTCACACAGTTCTATAAACAGCGCTTTGGTTACACGCTTAAAGACAGACTGATTGGTTACATGCCCGATTACGCAAGACTTGCCGCAAAATTTTCTCCGATTTTTAATTTCCGAAATCATGTGCCATTGTTGGCAAAACTCACTGAATGGACACTTGGTTTTTCCGCTAAACGCAGCTTGCCAACTTGGCAGAGTCAACACTTTTTCAATAGCCCCATCCAAACGGCAACACGCGAAGAGGTGCTTGCATCCAACAAAGCGGTGGTGCTTTTTGTCGATACCTTCAATGGTTACTTTGAGAGCGAAAACGCACATGCTGCGCTCAAGGTGCTGCAAGCCGCAGGCTATACCGTACATGTGGCGGCGAAGCAAGGCGGCAGTCACACAAGTGCATCGGGACATCTGTGCTGTGGTCGAACCTATTTATCCACGGGTATGGTGGACAAAGCTAAACAAAAAATGACGGAACTGCTGACAGAGCTTGCACCATTTGCTACAAAAGGAATCAAGATCGTTGGGCTAGAACCTTCGTGCTTATTGACCTTGCGCGATGAGGCGCTGGTGATGTTTAGTGACCAAGACTTGCGAGACATGGCGAATTTGGTCTCTAAGCAAGTACTGTTGTTCGAGGAATTTTTGGCGGGCGAAGCCAAAGCAGGGCGTATGGAAAGTTTAAAAATGAGCCTGCAAGCCGCATCTCATAAGGCTTCCACGAGTGCCATCTTGCTACACGGCCATTGCCATCAAAAAGCGTTTGATGCGGTGAATCCCATTTTGGAAGTTTTGAACTGGCTGCCGCGTGCTGAGGGAGTGCCTGCGCCTAGCTTGATTGAGTCCAGCTGCTGCGGCATGGCAGGTAGTTTTGGCTATGAAGCGAGCCACATCGACGTGTCCATGCAAATGGCGGAACTCTCTTTACTACCTGCCATTCGCAAACAATCGGATGCGATTGTGGTGGCGGATGGCATCAGTTGTCGGCATCAGATTGTGGATGGCACGGCGGCAGATGAAAAACCACGCGAGGCGATGCACGTGGCGAAGCTGCTAGCTCGTTTTTGCTAGCAGCTTCAGGCCCAATTTACTCGGGAGTTGTAATGGGGCCTTTGCCGCTAAAACGCTCAAGCGCTAAATAAATCACAGGTGTAATGTAGAGCGTGATCGCTTGTGAGAACACCAACCCACCGCAAACGGCAAGACCGAGCGGTTGACGTAGCTCCGCTCCCGCACCAAGTCCCAGAGCAATAGGCAGCGCACCCATTAATGCAGCCAGCGTGGTCATCATGATCGGACGAAACCGCAGCACGCAAGCCTCGTGAATTGCCTGCTCTGGCGTCATGCCTTGCGTTCGCTGCGCATCAAGTGCAAAGTCAATCATCATGATGGCATTTTTCTTCACAATACCAATGAGTAGCACAATGCCAATGGTGGCAATCAAGGTAAGGTCGTATCCAAAAAGCATCAGCGTACCAAGCGCACCAACAGCTGCCGACGGCAAGCCCGCCAAGATCGTAATGGGATGGATATAACTCTCGTAGAGAACGCCGAGCAAGACATAAATCACGAGCAATGCACCAATAATAAGAATGGCTTGGCTACCTTGTGATTTTTTAAACACTGCTGCGTCACCGCCATAACTGGTAATGATGGAGGAGGGCATATTGATGTCCTGCCCAGCTTTCTCCAGCTTGGCTGTGGCATCACCTAAAGCAGCTCCTGGCGCCAAATTAAATGATACGGTGATGGCTTGTAATTGCCCTGCATGATTAATGGCGGTAGGTCCGACGGTGCGCTCAACGCTTGTAAAGCTGGTCAGCGGAATCAAAGCCCCCGTTGATGAGCGAACATAGATGCTGGAGAGGTCGCTTTCAAACTGTTTGCTGCTTGGCGCTACTTCCATAATGACAAAGTAGCTATCAACTGGCAAATAGATAGTAGAGACTTGGCGCTCGCCATACGCGCTGTATAGAGCCGTTCGTACATTAGTCATTGAAACACCCAGCGCATTGGCGCGCTCTCGGTCAATACGTAATTGCGCTTGCATTGCTTTAAGTTGTGAATCACTAGTCACGTCGCGAAAGAGTGGATCCGTTTTGATCTTGTCTTGCAGCTTAGTAGCCCATGCATCGAGCTCATCTGCCTTCACGCTTTGCAAAATGTACTGATATTGCGCTTTGGTTTGACGACCACCAAGCTGTAAATTTTGAATAGGACGCATAAAGACATTGATGCCCGCGACACCACGCAGTTTTTTACGTAAGCCTTCAATCACGTCCTTCATCGACTGACGCTCACCTTGAGGTTTTAACGTGACAAACATTCGCCCTGTATTTTGGGCGTTGATGCCACCTGTAAACGAGGCTACGCTGGCAACATTAGGATCGTTTCTAAAAATAGTAGCGGCGCGCTCTTGCAACTGAATCATGGCCATGAACGAGGTGTCTTCACCTGCTTCCGTTTGAACCGTAATCTGACCAATGTCTTCTTGCGGAAAGAAACCTTTAGGAATGACATTTGCCATCCATATCGTTAACCCAAACGTAATAGCAGCGACAAGCAACACTGATTTTCGCCAGCGAAGTGCAGCCTCTAAAGAGCGTGTGTAAGACCCAAGCACAGCATTAAAACCGCGTTCAAAAACCCTGCTAATAACGTGTGGCTTAGCATCATGCGAATGGTCTTTAATGAACCGACTGGACAGCATAGGCACGAGTGTGAGCGACACAAAAGCCGACACAATGATAGAGAGCCCCACGACCACGGCAAACTCGTGGAATAAAAGCCCAATCACGCCAGGCATAAAGAAGATAGGAATAAACACAGCAATCAACGATGACGAGATAGCAATGATGGTAAAACCCACTTCTCGCGCACCTCGGATTGCAGCGCGAAAGGGTGGCATACCTTCTTCCACGTGACGCATGATGTTCTCCAGCACCACGATCGCATCGTCCACCACCAGACCGACAGCAAGCGTAAGTCCCAGCAGTGAAATGTTGTCTAAGCTATAGCCAAAACCCCATAGCAAGGAGACTGCACCAATCAAAGATACTGGCAGCGAGAGCGATGGAATCATGGTTGCGACAAAATGACGCAGGAACAAAAAGATCACCAGCACCACCAAAATAATAGTACCAATCAAAGTGAGATTGACGTCATGCAAGGCCTCACGAACTGATATTGATCGGTCATTGACAGGCGTGAGTTGCACTGACTGTGGCATTTGGCTTTTAAGTGTCGGCAGCACGGCACGAACTTTGTCTACCACTTGCACCGTATTAGCACCCGGCTGGCGCAAAACGGCTAACATAATAGCGTTTTCGCCGTTGACCGTTGCCCAAGATTTCAAAACTTCCACACTGTCTTCGACATCCGCAACATCGCTTAAACGTACAGGGTTTCCGCCTTTACTGCTCACAATGATGCTGGCGTAATCTTTGGCGTTACTGAGTTGGCGATTGGCTTGCAAAATCAAGGTCTGACTAGGGCCATCTAAGGTGCCCACGGGCGAATTGGAGTTGGCTTGATTGATCGCAGCGGCGAGTTCTTCAAGACTCATATTCCGCGCAGCTAACTCTTGCGGCTTGGCACGCACGCGTACCGCAAATCGTTTAGCACCAAATACATTCACCTGAGCTACGCCTGTGATCGTCGAGAGCGTTGGCGAGATCAGATGCTCAGCGTAGTCTTGTAAGTCCGAAGGTTTGAGCGAAGGCGACGTCATTGCAACGATCAGCACTGGCGCATCAGCTGGATTGACCTTGCGATAGGACGGCGGAATGGTCATCTCGGTCGGTAGCGTTCTTTGAGCTCGCAATAACGCGGCTTGCACGTCCACAGCGGCCGCATCAATGTTGCGACCTTCAGCAAATTCAAGTGTGAGTGACGTACTACCCAAAATACTGGTAGAGCTAATAACGTCTAAGCCAGAGATCGTTTGAAATTGTTTCTCAAGCTGCAGAGCGACCGAGCTGGCCATCGTTTCGGGACTGGCGCCGGGTAGTGTGGCGGTCACGCTAATGACCGCAGTGTCGTAGCTAGGTAGCGCAGAAATAGGAATGCTACGGTAGCCAATCACGCCTGCACCAACAATGGCGAGATTGAGTAGCACCGTCATTACAGGACGGCGAATGAATAATTCGGAAAAATTCATTTTGCGCTACCGCCTTGGTTTTGAGGCGCAGAAGCCAATCCAGCAGGGCTAGGAGCAGGTTTGGCGCGTTCAATCACGACTGAATTAGGGCGAAGATTTTGTCGGCCATCCACCACCACCGTCTCGTCTACTTGAACGCCGCTAATCGCAGCTTCCTCTCCTTGCGAAAACAAAACCTTGACGGGACGCAGTACGGCTTTGCCATCTTTCACCACATACACAATCGTTCCGCGTGCGTTTTGAACGACGGAAGCTTGCGGAATGATGACCGCATCTTTGATGGTGCGAGAAGTTAGCGTTACATCGGCATACCCACCTGGCCAAAGCTTGTTTTCTTTGTTCGGGAATACGGCTTTCATTTTTACAGTCCCTGATGCTGGGTCGACCACACTGTCAATAAAGCGCAGCGCCCCTTTGAAAACGCCGCCGTTATCAGGTAATTTTGCTGTTGCCAATGTGCCAGGGCCTTTAAGTGCCGCTAACGCATCATTTAGATTTCCTTGCGGTAAATTGAAGGCGACAGCGATAGGATCAAGCTGAGTGATCGTCACCATGGTGGTCTGATTGGCTTGTACGGCACTGCCCACAAAAACATTAATCACGCCAACACGTCCTGCCTGCGCCGCAACAATTTTGTTGTAAGACAGCGCGGTTATTGTGGCATCAATGGCTGCTTTATCGGCTGCAACAGTTGCAGCCAGTCCGTCAACGTTAGATTGACTGGTATCGGCCGCACCCTGTGAAATAAAGGCTTTGGATACCAACTCTTGATTACGCGCCAATTGGCGCTTGGCGTCAGCAAGTGCAGCCTCGTCTTTGGCCAGTTGCGCTTTTGCTTTTGCAAGATTTGCTTCATCAGTACGTGAATCGAGCGTAAAGAGTAATTCGCCGGCTTTTACAAATTGACCTTCTTTGAAATTGACAGATGTCACAACGCTAGTTACTTGAGGTTTCACGTCAACGCTTGACAGCGGGGTCACCGTACCTGTAGCCTTGATCGTGACCGCCAAGTCACGCTGTGCAGCCTTGACCGTTGTAATACTCACAGGAGGGCCGCCTGCAGGACCTGATGCAGCTCCTGTTGGCGTTGGGGCAGTAGGTGCGCCACCCGAGGCAGCACTTGCAGCAACTTGAGGGTTGGCAGCCGAGGCCGATGTTTCCGTTTTGCCTGAACATGCTGAAAGAACAACAATCGAAAAACAGAGGGGCAATGCAAGCGAGGTATAGCGAGTGGTCATATTGAAAATGAATAAAAATGAAATGTCGACCGCACCGAAATGCGAATATGCAATTTTCACAGAAGAATATTTAGTAAAAACCCTTAATTAGCTTCTTAACAGACACATTTACCTATCTTTACGGCCAATTCATAGTGGGTTGACACAGAAGATTAAAACTTGAGGCTTCGATTAACCACTTTAGGAGTCCACAATGACATACCACCGCTCACTGAAAACATATATTGGTCTATTAACTGCCGCGTTGGCGATCAGCGGATCAGCTCTGCTTGTTGTTGATTCAGCTGCAGCTCAACCGGCTCCCCCGTCGCAGATGGATCCAGCACGCATGGACAAAATGCTAGAGCACCACGTGGAGCGCATGGCAAAAACTGTGAACGCTACGCCCGAGCAAAAAACAAAATTAATGGCTATTGCTAAAGCTGCGCAAGCCGACGTCAAACCTCTGAATGAACAAATTCGCAGCCGTATGGATAAAGCACTTGCCGAATCTAAAGAAGTACTGACGCCAGAACAGCGCACGCAACTTGACGCTAAGATGAAGTCAATGCGCGATCGCATGAGTAAACGTATGGAAAGACATGACTGAACACATACTGCTAATTGATGATGACGAAAGGCTTGCCCGTATGGTGGGTGAGTTCTTGCGTCAGGCGGGCTATGGCGTGACGCACGTGCCAACAGCGTTGCAAGGCTTAGCGTTAGTAGATAGCTCGATTCATCTGATTGTTTTGGATCTTATGCTCCCAGATGTGGATGGCCTTGAGGTGTGCAGGCGAATCCGTGCACTACCAACGGATGCCAAACGTACGCCAGTACTCATGCTCACCGCCAAAGGCGATCCGATGGATCGCATCATTGGACTAGAGATGGGCGCTGATGATTATCTGCCAAAGCCATTTGAGCCACGGGAACTTTTGGCGCGTATTCGAGCTATTTTGCGTAGGTATGGCGGCGGGGCTGTATCCGTCGCTTCTGGAATGAAGCCTACGCTGCAGTTTGGCAGCTTAGAAATCAATCCTGAAACGCGCCAAGCTAAAACGTCTGATGCGGTATGTGACCTAACGTCGTATCAATTTGATTTGCTGCTCGCTATGGCCGAGCGTGCAGGGCGTGTGCTCTCACGCGATCAAATCATGGAGGCAGTGCGTGGCCGAGAACTAGAGGCTTTCGATCGCAGTATCGATGTGCACATAGGACGCATCCGCCAGGCGATTGAAGCCGATGTAAAAAATCCGCAGCGTATTTTGACTGTGCGCGGTGTTGGCTATGTATTTGCCAAACAACAACATTAAAAGCGCGTGGACGATATGAAGTTCTATGCCCGCATCTGGCTTGCCATCATTGTGACGGTTGTCACGTTTACTTTAATTGTTGGCTTCTTTATTCAACAACACACGGCGCACCTACGCGAACAATTTCGCAGCCAAAGCTTAGAGTCCAACCTGCGTGATGGCCCAAGAGGCATGATGCGTGATATGGAGTTGCGAAACGAAGCAGGTCAAGTCATTGGACGAGCGACACGCCGAGTCGAACCACTAGACGCCAATGCACCGCCAGACTTGCCACCTCGTACACGCGGATTTTCTGTTCGTTTAGACAACGGACAGCACTTCGAAATGGAGCTTCCGCCCAGACCGAACAGACCCCCTCGGTTGGCGCCACCTTGGTATTTTTCGCCTTGGGGGCTTTCGGTCATGCTAGGGTTGATGGCGCTAGCCGTGACCTTGGGGGTCTACCCCATCGTGCGGCGTTTAACACGCAGACTAGAGACCTTGCAGCAAGGTGTTGAGGCTTGGGGTGCGGGTCAACTCTCTGCTCGGGTCCCTTTAGATGGGAGCGATGAAGTTGGATTTTTGGCGCAAAAATTTAACTACGCAGCCAGCCAAGTAGAGGCCTTGGTGATTTCGCACAAGTCACTGCTTGCCAACGCCTCGCACGAGTTGCGTTCGCCCTTAGCACGTATTCGCATGGCCTTGGCGCTGCTGCAAGCCACGCCTGATAAGGCTTCCGAGGCCACATCCGAATTAACTCGGAAAGAAATTGAGCGCAACATCCAAGAGCTAGACAGCTTGATTGAAGAGATTTTGCTAGCCAGCCGCCTCGACTCGCCAGAGGCCAGTATTGGCATGCCCGAGTCTTTTGATTTGATGGGTTTGGCGGCAGAGGAGTGCGCCAGAATATCAGCCGAGCTTCAGGTAGCGGATAACACGCAAGGGACGTTTGAGATGCAAGGACATCCAAAACTCATCCGTCGTTTATTGCGCAATTTGTTGGAGAACGCGCAGCGCCACAACCATGCCGAACTAGGCGCCGTTGCATTAGCTTTAACTTTGGACAAACAACAACTCGTCATCACCGTACGTGACCACGGCGCAGGCGTACCAGCAGATGAGTGCGAGCGTGTTTTTGAGCCGTTTTATCGCGCAAAAAACGCCAGTGAGCGAGATGGTGGCGTTGGACTTGGTCTTGCTTTAGTTAAAAGCATTGCCATTCGGCATGGCGGCAGCGCCGTTTGTTCAGGAAATCAAGGCGAAGGCGGTTGTTTTGTCGTCAAGCTAGCAGCTTCATCCCACGTTGGCGGCTGACAGCCTTGTCTTGTCACATTGATGCTAGCGCTGTTAACAGCGTGATCAAGTGCCGCTTGCAAATCGCCACTCTCTTTGAGCCAATGTGCTAAAAATCCCGCAAAAAAACAATCCCCAGCGCCAACCGTATCGACCACTTGCAAGCCTTGCTGTGCATGGGATACAAGACGCCCACCTTGCCTGGTCAATAGCTCCGCACCTTGTGCGCCTAGGGTTAGTAAGAATATTTGTGCGTTGGTTCGCGCAAGCAGATCTGCCGCGCTGACTTGCAAATAGGCCAAATCATCGTCGCTGGCTTTAATAATGTCGGCATACATCAAGGCAGCATCAATATTAGCTTTATAGGCAATAGCATCTGTCATCACTGCTGCGCGAACGTTGAGATCAATACAGATAAGTCTCCTAAGCCGTTTTTGCTCTGCAAGCCATGGCAAATAGGTCGCACTGTCGTCATGAGAAAGTGCAAGGCAACCCGTGCAGACGAGTTTTGCCTCGACATGCTGACTCAGCGCATTTAACTGCTGCGCACTTGTACTTCGGTCGGCAACGCCTTCACGATAAAAAGCATAGACGGCTTTGCCTTGCGCATCTAGATTTACCACAGCAAGCGACGTGACGTTGCTCACTGAGCGCTCCTCCAGCACCACAGCTCCTGCAGCCTTCAGTCCTGAGCGTAATTGCTGACCATATAAATCACCTGATAGCGGATTTAAATAACCGGTTTTGATACCCTGTAGTGCCAATGCCCGCGTCAGGTTATAGACCGCTCCACCCAAACAAGGTGTTAATTTCCCAAAACGATCAGACACCAAATCAATTAGAGCCTCGCCTGCACAAAGGACTTGAACTTGCTTGTAATGATTCGGGTTTTCCATAACTAAACACTGTTGATTTATGAGTGAGCTACGACTATAGTCCATTCGTTAGCCATTTTTACCTTAACTTTTTTATACTTACTTAAACGGAGAAATTCTTGATGAAAGCATTGAAACTTACTTTGATTAGTGCTGCCGCGGCCGCCGTGCTAGCACTTGGCGCATGTTCTAAGAAAGATGAAACGCCTACGATTGGTTTGATTACAAAAACCGATACCAACCCTTTCTTCGTCAAAATGAAAGAGGGTGCTGAGGCTGAAGCAAAAGCAAAAGGCGTGAAGTTGATGACGGCTGCAGGCGCTAAAGACGGCGATACCGCAGGTCAAATCACCGCCATTGAAAATATGACGGCTGCAGGCGCCAAAACCATTTTGATTACGTCATCTGGCGACGCGATCATTCCTGCCATGAAGAAAGCACAAGAAAAAGGCGTGCAGTTCATCGCTTTGGATAGCCCTGTTGAAGGCGCAGATGCACTGTTTGCGACTGACAACTACAAGGCAGGCGTGCTGATTGGTCAATATGCCAAAGCCGCTATGGCTGGTAAGCCCGCCAAGATTGTGATGCTAGATTTATTCCCAGGGCATCCTGTAGGCGCCCAGCGTCATAACGGTTTTATGTCTGGTTTTGGCCTCAAAGCTAACGATGCAAAATCGAATGAGCTATCTGCCACTGCCGAGACCGTTTGCGCGGGTGACTCTTTTGGCGACCAAGCCAAAGGTCAAACAGCGATGGAAAACTGCCTGCAAAAGAATCCTGACGTCAATGTGGTCTACACCATTAACGAGCCAGCTGCTGCAGGTGCATATAACGCGCTCAAAAAGGCAGGCAAAGAAAAAGGTGTGATCATTTTGTCGGTTGACGGCGGTTGCCAAGGTATTAAAGATACCGAGGCAGGCATCATTACAGCAACAAGCCAGCAATATCCGCTCAAAATGGCATCTATGGGTGTCGCGGCAGGTATTGAATACGCAAAAACTGGCAAAAAATCATCTGGATATACCGATACGGGTGTAACCTTGATTGCAGCCAAAGCTATTGCTGGCGTGGACTCCAAGGACACCAAAACAGGGCTTGATCTGTGCTGGGGTACCAAATAAGTTTGTTCGTTTAAGTTGATTTGTTCATTGATACCCCGCTTGCTGGCCTGCTAGCAGCGGGGTTTTTTGTTAGATTGCGTCCATGGGTTCAAATTTATCTTCAAAGCTACCGTCTGCAGCGACACTAGGACCTTGGTTTGCTTTGGCTTTAGCCTGTCTGTTTTTTGCTACGCAGAGTGACCGTTTTTTAAGCGGCAGCAATTTCTCGCTCATCATGCAACAAGTCATGGTGGTTGGAGTCTTAGCGATTGGTCAGACGCTGATCATTTTGACGGCTGGCATCGATTTATCTTGCGGCATGGTGATGGCCCTGTCGAGCATTGTGATGACAAAGTTTGCCGTTGATTTGGGCGTGCCACCTGCTTTATGCTTACTCATCGCACTGGCTGTAGGCGCAAGTTTTGGATTCCTAAATGGCATCTTGGTAACGAAGATGAAGTTACCGTCGTTCATTGTGACACTTGGCACGCTAAACATTGCCTTTGCTATCACACAAATTTATTCGCATTCGCAAACGGTGACGCATTTGCCTCCCGCTTTGGTCGCACTTGGTAAAACGTTTTCAATTGGTGGAACTGAAATTAGTTTTGGCGTTGTTCTCATGATTGCGCTTTATGTACTGACATGGTGGTTGCTCCGTGATAGTGCGCGTGGTCGCCATGTGTACGCGGTTGGTAATAATGCCGAAGCAGCAAGATTGACGGGTATTCCAGTCGACAAAGTTTTACTCTGGGTTTATGTGCTCGCGGGCGTTTTTTATGGCATCGCAGCTTGGCTCACTGTTGCGCGGACTGAGGTGGGTGATCCTCAAGCTGGGCAAACTGATAACTTAGACGCTATTACAGCTGTGGTCTTAGGCGGCACCAGTCTTTTTGGCGGGCGCGGCATTGTGCTGGGATCACTAGTAGGCGCCATCATTGTGGGCGTCTTTCGTAACGGATTAACTTTAATGGGCGTGGCTTCGGTTTATCAAACGCTCATCACGGGCATTTTGGTTATTTTGGCCGTGAGTGCTGATCAGCTCTCGCG
>CANBRV010000014.1 GCA_947372005.1 Comamonadaceae bacterium
TCTCTTCCCTGTACTCAAACAAATGTTGTCACGCCGTGGTGGCGATCTTTCAGGCGGTCAGCAACAGCAACTCGCCATTGCCCGTGCCTTGGCGGCCAAACCAAAATTGCTGATCCTGGATGAGCCCACCGAGGGCATTCAACCCAACATCATCAAGGACATTGGGCGCGTGATTCGGATGCTGGCGGATCGTGGTGATATGGCTATTTTGTTGGTAGAGCAGTACTACGACTTCGCTGAAGAGCTAGCCGATCACTATGTCGTGATGGAACGCGGCGCAGTCATCGCAAATGGCCCAGGCAATGAGATGCAAGCGAAAAATATTCGCGGCCTCGTAGCCATTTAGCTCACCCCGTTTAAGTCGCCCAAATACGAGGTGGATGCTCGTTTTTGAGACTCCACAATTCGCTACGCCAAACTTGGCGGATATCACGCAATAACCCCATCGCGGACTCAACAAGGGGTGATAAAACACGAACCACAATAACCTGAGGATGCGGGCTGGTCACGCCAATGGTGCTGGCAAGCGCATGGCTAGAGGCCACAACCCGCGCGGCTTCCAAAGCACGCTCCTTGCGAGATCTTGTGATGGGGGCGCCGGCAATAAAGAAAAAAGAGGCAGTACAGCGATGTCCTACTAAGCCTAGCGGACTATTCAAAAGTAATTTGTCTTTTGCAGCAATTCTTCCTCGCTCTAGCCATTGATTTTTGAGCTCAATGTGTTGCAAGAATTCGCCTTGCTCAAACGGCAAGCCGGCATTGGGTAATCCGAGCGCCGTCGCGTCCCACCCCATGAGCTCGCTGCTCGCCGCAAGCGACATCACCAAACGGTTTTCAGCTAGGCACCCACTGTAGCAAAGCGCCTCTAGGGGCAACCACTCCAACCTTGCATCGGCATCTAACTCAATTTTTGTATTTTGCAGTGCAAGCCCACCTTCTGATCGATAAAAGCGTGTCGCACCAGGAGTCGTCAATAACCCATGCGCACCTGGTGCCACATGAATGTCAATGTCTAAAGTGTCGCCGCCGACCAGCCCACCAGGCGGATGAATCAGCACATTGTGACAAATGGTATCGCCTTCAGGGTAAAGACTTTGCAGAACGCGTAGCGGCCCCGTATGGGTATGCCGACAAACCGTTCGTAAATCTTCGCGTTGGTATTCGAGTTGAAGCTGCGCGTGCCACGTCATGGCTGGCCTTCAAAATAAAAAAAATTTGGTGGGTAATGCAAGTTTCGAACTTGCGACCCCTGCAGTGTGAATGCAGTGCTCTACCCCTGAGCTAATCACCCCAAGCCTCTAATTATAGCTTGGCAGATAGGGGTTTCCACTCAAACGGGCTTAGTGGTTGTTGCATAGAATAATTTTTTTGTTTCATATAGGAAGTTCGAAGATGAAAAAACTCAATCCCATCATGTCGCTTGTACTGGGCGCGGCCTTGATTGCAGGCATCAGCACCAGCGTTGTTCACGCGCAAGCCAATGACACCATCGCGAAAGCAAAATCCACGGGCGTCATCACCATGGGTGTGCGCGATTCTTCTGGCGCACTGTCCTACACACTAGGCGATGGCAAATTTGCAGGCTACCACGTTGAAATCTGCCAACGCATCATCGCTGCTGTTGAAAAAGCTGCGGGTAAAAAATTGGAAACCAAATATCAATTAGTCACTTCGCAAAACCGCCTTCCACTGGTGCAGAACGGCACAGTGGATATCGAATGCGGATCGACAACCAATAATGCGACGCGTCAAAAAGATGTCTCTTTCCTCTCCACGGTCTACATGGAGCAGGTTCGCATTGCGGTCAAAGCCAAATCGAACATTACAAACATCGCTCAATTGAATG
This sequence comes from Comamonadaceae bacterium, assembly GCA_947372005.1. Taxonomy (GTDB): domain Bacteria; phylum Pseudomonadota; class Gammaproteobacteria; order Burkholderiales; family Burkholderiaceae_C; genus JASGCK01. The sequence continues at coordinate 1,847 of CANBRV010000014.1, forward strand.
GGAAAAATGTAGCGACAACAACAGGCACAACATCTGTCCAGTTGCTACGTAAAAACGAACGTGCGACAGGCGTCGATTTCAAGGAAATTTTTGGCAAAGATCACGCCGACAGCTTCTTGCTACTTGACTCTGACCGCGCCGATGCGTTTGTGATGGATGCCACTATTTTGATTGGCAACATCATGAACTCTAAAAACCCAGCTGATTTCAAAATCGTGGGCGAAGTGTTGAGTATTGAACCCATTGGCATCATGGTCCGCAAAGACGATCCTGCCTTCAAAAAACTAGGCGACGACACTATTGCTGCGCTAGTGAAGTCAGGCGATATGCAAAAGATTTATGACAAATGGTTCACCAAGCCTATTCCACCAAAGAATGTCAATGTCAACATGGCTTTAACAGCCGAGACAAAGGCCGCTTGGGCAAACTTGTCTGACAAGCCCAACGAAGACTATCAAAAGAAATAAAACAGAAATAAAAAGTGGGCACATGAATTGCTCAATCAACCTCGCAAGGTCACAAGCTCTGCGAGGTTTTTTTGTTTAAGAGGGAATCAGTATGGATTTCAAAATTTTGTTAGGTGACGACGGCAGTGGCCGGACCTATATCGAGTGGCTCATGGAAGCATGGGGTTGGACGCTGGCAGTCGCGGGCTGTAGTTGGGTTGTGGCGATGCTGTGCGGCACCTTGGTGGGGACGGCGCGCACATTACCAGCGAGCCCTTGGCTCACGCGGTTTGCCAACGCATGGGTGGAGCTCTTTCGTAACATTCCAGTGCTCGTGCAGGTGTTCCTCTGGTACTTTGTCGTGCCCAAGATGTTCCCTGCTATGAAAAGCATTCCCAGCTTTTTATTGATTGTGCTTGCCCTCGGATTTTTTACCTCGGCGCGGATTGCAGAGCAAGTTCGTTCAGGCATTCAGGCTCTCCCTAAAGGTCAGCGCTATGCGGCCATGGCGATGGGGTTTACGACGTTTGAGACCTACCGTTATGTGATTTTGCCAATGGCATTTCGTATCATCCTGCCGCCACTAACCAGCGAATCAATGAATCTGCTCAAGAATTCGTCGGTTGCGTTTGCAGTGTCTATTGCCGAGCTCACCATGTACGCCATGCAAGTTGGTGAAGAGACATCTAAACCGACTGAAATTTATTTAGTGGTCACTATTCTCTACGCGCTCTCCGCCTTTGCGGTGAATCGCGCCATGGGCTTTGTAGAAAAACGGCTTCAGGTACCAGGCTTTGTGGCGGCTGGCAATGTTGGCGGAGGACACTGATTATGTTTAACCTCGATTTCACTTTTTTAACGTGGGATATGTTCAGCAAATTTGTGCTGAAAGGATTCCTGTTTAGCATTGAGCTTACGGTCATTGCCACGCTGGGCGGTATTGCTTTTGGTACGGTGCTGGCACTCATGCGCCTGTCCGGTAAGAAAGCACTGGTTCTGCCTGCCACCGTTTATGTGGATGGCCTGCGTAGCATTCCCTTGGTGATGGTCATTTTGTGGTTCTTCTTGCTCATCCCCTTCATCATTGGTAGGCCGATCGGCGCTGAAATTTCAGCCACGATTACCTTCATTGCTTTTGAGGCGGCGTACTTTAGCGAGATCATGCGCGCGGGCATTCAATCGATTGCACGCGGGCAAATTTTTGCAGGGCAAGCTGTCGGTTTTACCTACGCGCAAAACATGCGTTTAGTGGTCTTACCGCAAGCCTTTCGCAACATGCTACCTGTGCTGCTCACGCAAACCATCATCTTGTTTCAAGACACGTCTTTGGTCTATGCGATTGGCGCCTATGACCTCTTAAAAGGCTTTGTGACAGGCGGAAAAATCTATGGCCGCGTCGAAGAGGTCTACATCTTGGCGGCCTTTGTTTACTTCGCCATTTGCATCGGTTTATCGTTTGCCACACGGCGTTTACAAGCCAAAATTGCGATCATTCGCTAATCTATTTTTTTCAAGAAAATACTCATCATGATTGAACTAAAAAATGTCTCCAAGTGGTACGGCAAAACACAAGTACTGAACGAATGCAGTGTCAACATTAGTAAAGGCGATGTCGTCGTCGTTTGCGGCCCTTCGGGCTCAGGAAAATCCACACTCATCAAAACCATCAATGCATTAGAGCCTTTCCAAGAAGGCGAAATCTTCGTCGATGGTGCGGCAGTGCATGACAAGGCAACGGATTTGCCCAAGCTACGCGCACGCGTCGGCATGGTGTTTCAAAGCTTTGAACTCTTCCCGCATTTGTCGGTCACAGAGAACCTTACCATCGCACAAATGAAGGTGCTGGGACGCTCGGCTGAGGACTCACTAGCAAAGGGTCTCAAGTACCTTGACCGCGTCGGTTTGTTAGCGCACAAAGACAAGTTTCCAGGCCAGCTCTCGGGCGGCCAGCAGCAACGCGTTGCTATTGCCCGCGCACTATGCATGGACCCGATCGTGATGCTGTTTGATGAACCCACATCGGCGCTTGATCCCGAAATGGTAGGAGAGGTCTTAGACGTGATGATGAGCTTGGCTCAAGAAGGTATGACCATGATGGTGGTGACGCACGAAATGGGCTTTGCACGCAAGGTCAGTAATCGCGTTATCTTTATGGACGTAGGCGGGAAAATTTTGGAAGACTGCTCTAAAGACGAATTCTTTAATCACCCAGAAAATCGTCAGCTTCGGACTAAAGAATTCCTAAACAAGATTCTGGCTCATTAGAAAACAATAACTTTTAACTTACACTCACGGCTTTATTATTAAACTAAGGGGTATTGATATGAGTATTGCAAGTGAATTTAAGGCCTTTGCCCTCAAAGGCAATGTGATGGATTTAGCGGTTGGCGTCATCATTGGTGGCGCATTCGGAAAAATTGTGGACTCACTTGTGGCCGATATCATCATGCCAATCGTCGGAATGGTGTTTGGCAAGCTCGACTTTTCTAGTCTTTACGTGGTACTTGGTAGCGTACCTGCAGGCACTGAGAACACACTAGCCAGCCTGAAAAAAGCAGGTATTCCTGTTTTTGCGTATGGCAATTTCATTACGGTTGCAGTTAATTTTGCAATTTTGGCTTTCATCATCTTCATGATGGTCAAGCAAATGAATCGCCTAAAGGCTGCTGAGCCAGCACCGGCGCCAGCGCCAACACCAGAAGACATTACGCTCTTACGCGAAATCCGCGACAGCCTCAAAAAGTAATTACTTAGTCGCAAACTCTCTTGCTTTTTGTAAAGCATAAAGCAGCCCCCTTGGGTCTGCTTTTTTTGTGCCCGCCATATCAAACGCCGTGCCATGGTCGGGGCTGGTCCGAATAATGGGCAGACCCAGCGTCACATTCACACCCGCATCTAACCCGAGATATTTGACGGGGATCAGTCCTTGGTCGTGATACATCGCGATCACGACATCAAACTCATCTTGAGTTGCCGTCCGCCGGGCTCGCATAAAAATCGTGTCAGGTGCGAAAGGCCCGCTAACCTTTATGCCTAAAGCCTTTGCGGCCTCGATGGCTGGTGCAACGAGGTCGATCTCTTCACGACCAAAAAGCCCGCCCTCACCCGCATGAGGGTTGATGCCTGCAACCGCAATACGGGGATTTTTGATACCTGTTCGCACCAAAAAATCATGTGTGATTTGAATCGTTTCAACGATTCCGTCCGTGTTCAGTGAGTCCAAAGCCTCGCGCAGCGGCACATGAATACTCACCAGCACGGTGCGCAATTCGTCATTCGCCAACATCATGCGCACAGGCGGACTGCCGCACATCGCTTGCAACATTTCCGTATGACCTGGGTAAGTAATACCCGCCAGCGCCAAGGCTTCTTTGTGCAGCGGAGCTGTCACCACAGCAGCAACCTCGCCCCGCAAAGCCGCGTGAGCTGAGGCTTCCACGGCGTTTGCCGCTGCAAGCCCCGCCGCGCCTGATATGCGGCCATAAAGAGGCAGCGAGGCCTCATCAAACGGCTCACCAGCTTGAACCACTTGGATCGCCTCGCTTGGAATACCCACCAACTCGCACGCACGGCGCATGACAGCCGCATCACCATACACCAGCGTACCTTGCATCGCTATTGAATGATCACGGTAGAGCATCGCAATAATTTCAGGCCCAATCCCTGCTGGGTCTCCCATGGTGATGGCAATCGGCTTCGTATTCATCATCATGCGGGATTGTCGATGTCAATAAATTCATGCTGCAAGCCAAAGTGCTCTGCCGCATGCGTAGCCACTGCTGGTGCACCATAGCGCTCGCTAGCGTGATGCCCGCAGGCGATGTAAGCCACACCCATCTCACGCGCGTAATGCGCTTGCGGCTCTGATATCTCGCCCGTGATGTATACGTCCGCCCCTGCTGCAATCGCGGCCTCAAAATAGCCTTGCGCACCCCCCGTACACCATGCGACATTTTTGACGACCCGCTTGGCGTCGCCTATCGCTGTGGTACTGCGTCCCAGCTTAGTTTGCACTTGCTCACAAAGCGCACCAAGCGTACCGGCACGAGTTGTACCTAGCCAACCTATATCTTGTTCGCCAAATCGCCCTGTAGCTTCCAGCTCCAAAACTCTTGCTAGCTGTGCGTTATTGCCCAGCGCTGGGTGTGCATCTAATGGCAAGTGGTAAGCAAATAAATTAATATTTTGCTCAATCAAACGACCAAGACGCTGACGCATCCAGCCTGTCACCCGCGTCTCGCCGCGCCAAAACAGACCGTGATGCACAAAGATCGCATCCGCATCAGCAGCAATGGCAGCATCAATCAAAGCAAGGCTTGCCGTAACACCTGAGACGATTTTTTTAATCTCGCGCGTGCCTTCGACTTGCCAGCCGTTGGGGCAAAAATCTTTGAATCGCTCGGGCTGCAAAAGCGTGCTTAAAAAACTGTCCAATTGAGTTGATGTTGTCATTGGCGATAATTCCTTCTCTAGCATTTTCACACTGCATTGTCTTAGGGAATTCCCATGCGCAAGTTCTGGCTCTTATTTTCGCAAACCGTTACCGTTGCTTTAGCACTGTATTTTGTAACCGCCACACTCAAACCTGAGTGGCTAGGCCGTGCAGCTCGCGTTAGCACCAGCAACGGCGCAGTCGGCATGTTAGAGGCCACATCCAACAATGGCTCTGGGGGTCTAACTCCTGCGGCGGGATCGCTGGCAGCAGCAGCTAAAAAAGCATCGGCAGCCGTTGTGAGCATCAATACCAGCAAAATTCAGCGCACTAACTCCAAGCGTAGCGACCCATGGTTTCAATTCTTTTTTGGTGGTAAGCAAGGCCAGAGTCAAGATAGCCCACAAGAGTCTGAGCAACAGGAGCAAATGGGACTAGGCAGTGGTGTGATCGTCTCCAGCGACGGTTACATCTTGACCAATAACCATGTGGTGGAAGGCGCGGACGAAATTGAAGTCATCTTGAACGACAGCCGCCGAGCCATCGCCAAGGTGATTGGTACCGATCCTGAGAGCGACTTGGCTGTGCTCAAGATTACACTCGACAAGCTGCCCGTGATTGTGCTGGGCAATTCCGATCAAGCGATGGTTGGCGACACCGTGCTCGCCATTGGCAATCCATTTGGCGTAGGGCAAACCGTGACAAGCGGCATTGTGAGTGCGCTGGGGCGCAGCCATCTTGGCATCAACACCTTCGAGAACTTCATTCAAACCGATGCGGCCATTAACCCAGGTAATTCGGGTGGTGCTTTGGTGGACGTCAACGGCAACTTGCTGGGCATCAATACCGCTATTTATTCACGCTCGGGCGGCTCGCTGGGCATTGGCTTTGCCATCCCCGTCAGCCTTGCCAAGCAAGTGCTGCAAGACATTGTCAAAGACGGCGCCGTCACACGCGCATGGATTGGTGTCGAGCCGCAAGATTTAACGCCAGAGATTGCAGAAGCCTTAAAAATTAAGCCCGCTGGAGGCTCTAGTGATGTGGCAGGCGTAGTCATTACAGGCGTCATGCAAGGTGGTCCAGCGGACAGAGCGGGCATTAAAGCAGGCGATATTTTGATCAGCGTCGCAAACAAAAGCGTTGGCAATACCGTGCAAGCTATAGCTGCGATTGCTGGGCAAAAGCCCAGTGTGCCTATCACGATGCAGTTGGTGCGAAATGGAAAAACAATCGATCTGAGTGTGACGCCAGGCACAAGACCTAAGCCAAAAGCCAAACGTTAATGCGGCCTGCAGGCCTTATTCTGCTTGGCTTGCAGCAGGCTCGTCCTCTGCCTTTTTGGGCTTGACCCAAAATACGCAAGCCCAAATACCAATTTCGTAGAGCAAACACATGGGCACGGCCAGCGCAAGCTGCGAGACCACATCGGGCGGCGTCAAAATAGCCGCAACAACAAATGCCACCACGATAAAGTAGCCACGAAAATCTTTGAGCTTTTCAATGGTCACCATGCCCAGTTTGACCAAAAGAATCACCACGATAGGCACTTGAAATGCAATGCCAAACGCAATATAGAGACTCAAAATCGACTCCACATAGCTAGCAATATCAGGCGTAGCAGCCACACTGGCGGGCGTAAATTGCTGAATGAAAGTGAACATTTTGTCCAGCACAAAAAATTGCACGAAACCAATGCCTGCATAGGCTAACAAACTGCCAAAAATGATCAGTGGCAGTGCGAAATTCTTTTCGTGGCTATAAAGCCCAGGAGCTACAAATCGCCAAGCTTGGTACATCAGCCAAGGCAGCGCCAACAGCACTGCCGCCATCATCAAGACTTTGAGCGGCACAAAAAATGGGGAAAAAACGCCCACAGCAATCAACTTAGCGCCTGCGGGCATATGCGCTTGGATTGGCCTTGCAATCGCGTCGATGAGACCACTAGGACCTGGCCAGATAGAGAGCAAGATCACGCATACCGCAAAACCATAAATGCAATACAGCAAGCGATCGCGTAGCTCAATTAAGTGCTGGACAAAGGGCGCTTCCGTACCCGCTAGTTCATCTGCCTTATCAGCAGACTTTTCAGTTGAATCAGTCATCAAATCACTTTAATTTTGGACGGTAGCGTGCCACCCGAGCCGCACCCGACAAAGCCTGCCTTCGCACGCCGCTTCTGGCTTTAAACCACAGAGGCATGGCAGATTGTTTGACTCGCCATTTCTTTTTGGGATGCTTGTATTCCAAGGGAACGTGAAACTCGTCACTGTAATTGGAGGTCGCTGAGCCACTGCTGTCGCTATTCGATGTAATCGTATTCGTGATCGAGCCTGCCGTAGCTTGCCAGTCTTTCTCAAAATCGATCACATTGGTTTGCACCGCTCCTTCTACGTCGCGAGCAGCGCTCTCCATTTGCTCTTTCATTTTTTTGAGCTCATCAAGCTCCATCGAGCGATTAACCTCCGCCTTCACATCCGACACATAGCGCTGCGCCTTGCCAATTAAAGCGCCAACCGTACGCGCCACACGTGGCAATTTCTCTGGGCCAATAACGACCAGAGCCACCACGCCAATGACGGCGAGCTTAGAAATATCGAGATCAAACACTAGGCAAACAGAGTAAAGATGTCTTGTTAGACTTTTTCTTTAACTTGCACGTCAATCGTGGTGGGCGCCTGCGAAGGTGCAGCCGCAGATGCATCATCCGCAGTCCCTTGCTTCATACCGTCTTTAAAGCCCTTCACAGCACCGCCCAAATCGGAACCTAGGTTTTTTAGTTTCTTAGTGCCAAACACCAAAACAACGATCACTAAAACAATCGCCCAATGCCAAATAGAAACCGAACCCATATTTTTTCTCCCAAGAAATGATTAATCGATTTTAGCCTGCATGGTTTCGCTTATATCCTCCGTTTCGAGGACTCATTCAAAGCGTGTAATGTCAATACCCAATTAATAGAATTCCTTTAATCGGTAAATGCAGTCGATTTGAAATATAGAGCGTCTCTAAAAAAGTGTAAACAATTTCAAAATCGGCGTGCCCACGATAAGTATTACGGACGGCAATAACCAGATACTCGACACCATGCATCATGCAAGCTTGAAAAACATCTTTCAAAAACTGATTGTTTTCTGTAGCACGACCCGCCTCCACTTCGATCACAATTTTTCCATCTTTACTCAGCGCATCGGCGTTAAAAGACTTATCAATTGAATTTTCATAGCCAAATAAAACTGGAACGCTAATTTTTTTAGCCTGCGTTTTGCCAGTCTCAACTACGTAATCAATTTTTTCCAAATATGGGCGCAGCAACTCTAAGACCTCATTACTGGAGAGATTATTTTCAGGAGAGCTAATTTGAGGGCTAACAGTTTGAAAGCAGGACACAACCGCATTGATAGAAGGAGTCATGCCCTGAGAGCGCGGGAAGAACTGAGATCGAATCATTAAAAAATCTCTTTCGGCAAAAAATTTTGCAATTCAAGGTTTGGCAATGCTATTTGATGGTCATCTACAAAATAAAAAATCGACTCGTCAATTGACTGCGACTCTATATCTGAATAGTCTCCATCATTAGGCAGTAGACAACTTTGAAGATCCCGCGTTGCGATCAAAACTTCACCCCAATCCGCCAAGGAAAGCGCTCTAAGAGGGAATGTTCGATTTTTATAAATCAGTGAATAACAATTACCCAGATTAATCGCATTCATATCAAAACATACTTGAGTTTTGCATCATAAAGATAGTACCTAGCGTAGGCAATTAGCCCCTAAGCCAGGGCCTTGGACCACCCATGACATGCCAATGCAAATGGTGCACCTCTTGTCCGCCATTTTTACCCGTATTGGTCACGATGCGGTAACCGCCCTCAGGATAGGGCTCACAACCCGCCTCTAGCGCCAACTTAGGAATCAACGCAATCATGCGCCCCATCATCGGTGCATCTTCAGCGGTGAGATGTGCCATCGACGCGATATGCCGTTTAGGGATGACTAAAAAATGAATCGGCGCCCAAGGGTTAATGTCGTGAAACGCGAAAAACTCATCGTCCTCAAAAAGCTTTTTCGACGGTGTTTTGCCTTCGACGATTTTGCAGAAGATGCAATTAGGATCATGCGCGTGACTCATTGCGGCATCCTATTGTTGGCAAAACGTAGCCAGCCTTTGATGCAGCGATATAGATACCAAAAACCAACGATAGACCATGCAAAAGCGCCTGGCATGAACAGCAATAAAAATAGCGGTGAAGTCACAAATAGCCACAGCATCGTCCACCAAAACGTGCTGATCATGTAGCTGTGATGTGCGCGAAACAAGTCGTCCGTTTCGTCACTGCGTGCAATGTAATTGACGATCAGCGCAATCACGGCCAGCGTCCCCATACTCGCCCACGAGATCGTGTGCATGCCGTACAAGATATACATCACCGTTCGGTTGCTGCCCACGTTCATTTGTTTTGGTTCTTGCATATCAATCACCTCGTTCATTTCAAGCTCCCTTTTGCGAATCTTCTTTGGCACGCTCGGCTACTTTGCGCAGTGCTTTTTCATCCAAACCAGACAAACCAATTCGGCGCGTCAATTCGGCAACGACATCTGCTGGCGTCAATTCGTAATGTGCCAGTGCAATCATGCTGTGGAACCATAAATCCGCCACTTCGCCTACTAATTTCGCCTTGGCAGTGGCCTCGGAAGTCTTATTGGCTGTGGCCTGCGCAGCATCCACATCTTTGGCTGCCATCACAGTTTCAGTCGCCTCTTCGCCAATTTTTTTCAAAAAAGCATCAGGGCCTTTGGCTAGCAGCCGCGCGACGTAACTAGTCTCTGGGTCGCCGCCGTTCGCGGGTTTGCGCGTCTCCAGCACCTTTGCCAAATCGCTCAAAGTATCTGTTACAGAATTTGTCATTTTGATCATTTCTTCTTTGCGTACATCGTTGCAGGATCTTGCAGCACAGGCTCTACCTCCACCCATGCACCCTCTTTGTATTGTTTATAAAAACATGCATGCCGCCCCGTGTGGCAGGCAATCGACGGATCATGCCCTGCTTGCGTGACTTTAAGCAGAACCACATCGCTATCGCAATCGAGCCGAATGTCGTGCACCGTTTGCACATTGCCCGACTCCTCGCCCTTAAACCACAGTTTATGACGCGAGCGACTGAAGTACACCGCACGTCCCAGCTCCACGGTCTTTTGCAAAGCCTCACGGTTCATCCACGCGAACATCAGCACGTCACCCGTGGACTGCTCTTGGGTAATGACGGGAACCAGTCCCTTGTCGTCCCATTTCACTTGATTTAAAAATTTGGTTTGCGGCATATTGTTATTCTCCATTCAAAGCCTAACAGCTCAAAGTCTCACGGGTATGCCACGCTCGGCCATAAACGCTTTCGCTTGGCCGACCGTGAACTCGCCGTAGTGAAAGATACTGGCCGCCAGCACGGCGTCGGCTCGTCCAAGCTGAATGCCGTCCGCCAAGTGCTCAAGCGTACCCACGCCGCCTGACGCAATCACAGGCACCGCCACGGCATCACTCACCGCACGGGTGAGCTCTAAATCGAAGCCCGACTTCGTGCCGTCTTTGTTCATGCTGGTGAGCAAAATTTCGCCTGCGCCAAGTGCCGTCATGTGCTTTGCCCATGTCACTACGTCAAGACCTGTGTTTTTGCGACCTCCATGCGTGTACACGTCCCAACCTGTGCCCGCTTCGTTCCGCTTCGCGTCGATGGCTACCACAATGCACTGCGAGCCATACTTGGCGCTTGCCGCCCGAATGAGTTCAGGGTCTGCCACCGCCGCCGAGTTAAAGCTCACTTTATCTGCGCCAGCATTGAGCAAACGGCGCACATCTTCCACCGAGCGAACACCGCCGCCCACCGTCAAGGGAATGAACACTTTGGAGGCCACAGCTTCAATAATCGGCAGAATCAAACCACGCGCATCGCTGGTCGCGGTGATATCTAAAAACGTCAATTCGTCCGCGCCTTGGTCGTTGTAACGCGCCGCAATTTCAACGGGATCACCCGCATCGCGCAGTTCAACAAAATTGACGCCTTTGACCACGCGGCCACCCGTGACGTCAAGGCAGGGAATAATTCTTTTTGCAAGCATGTGAGCATTTTAGATTGCCCTGATAATTCCGTTTTATGAATACCGTTATTTCCTCTCTCGACCGCGCCAGCATCCTCGCGCAAGCACTGCCCTATATCAAGCGTTTTCATGGTAAGACCTTGGTCATCAAATACGGCGGCAATGCCATGACCGACCCTGCGCTGCAAGCGGCATTTGCGCAGGATGTGGTGCTGCTCAAGTTAGTGGGTATGAACCCTGTCGTGGTGCACGGTGGTGGTCCGCAAATCGAATCGGCACTGGCGCGGCTTGGCAAAAAAGGCGAGTTCAAAGGCGGTATGCGTGTGACGGATGCAGAAACCATGGAAATTGTGGAATGGGTGCTGGCGGGTGAAGTGCAGCAAGACATTGTGGGACTCATCAACCAAGCAGGCGGCAAGGCTGTAGGACTCACAGGGCGCGACGGCGGACTCATTCGCGCAAAAAAACTGATCTCAGATGTAGGCGACTTGGGTTTTGTGGGTGACATTCAAAACATTGATGCGAGCATCGTCAAAGCCTTACAAGACGACGCGTTCATTCCTGTGATTAGCCCGATCGGCTTTGGCGAGAATAACGAAAGCTACAACATCAATGCCGACGTGGTGGCAGGCGAAATCGCCAAAGCATTGAATGCCGAAAAGTTACTCATGCTCACCAACATTGCAGGTGTGCTGGACAAAAACAAAGCGCTGCTGACCGAGCTCACGCCCGCGCAAATTGACGGCTTGATTGCCGACGGCACGATTAGTGGTGGCATGATTCCCAAAATTGCAGGGGCGTTAGACGCAGCGAAGAGCGGCGTAAATGCCGTTCACATCATCGACGGACGCGTACCTCACGCGATGCTGCTGGAGATTTTGTCGGACGAGGCTTTTGGCACGATGATTCGGGCGAAGTAAGCTCTTCAAACAAACCACTGAATCAACATGCCATTGAGCGACACCACAATCAGTGCCGCCACAATGTCCACTAGCGTTTTTTGACTGAGCTTGCTTTGTAGTTTGATCGCAAAGGGTAGTGAAGCGTAGCCGCCCGCCAGCATGCAGAGCAAATACAGCCACTGCACGGCACCCGATATGGCGTAGAGCACGCTGCTAGATGCCATGAGCACCATACTGATAACGCTAGACGTCGCAATCGCCTCAGTCGCGCTGAGCGTGCCAAGCGACAGTAGCGCAGGCACCACGAGTGCGCCGCCGCCCACGCCCGATGCGCCTATAAAGAAACCCGAAATCGATGCCATGCCCGCCATGCCTAGCTTGCGCAAGCCAGCCTTGATGCGCTCGGAATACAGTGACACCAGCGCAATCACACACGCCACTAACACCAAGCCCCGCACGGTGCTATCAATGGCACTGCGCCACTCGGGAATCACTTTGGGAACAAAGCCTGCAAGCGCTGCGCAGACCGCCGCAACAGGCAACGCAAACAAAACAAAGCGCTTGAACGCAGGCCACTGCACTTGGCCGCTCTTTCTGATGCTGGTAATACTGCCGACACGAAACAAGACGGAAAACAAACTGGCTGTTGCCACCGCCGCGGTGGGCGAGAGCTTAAAAATAACCATCAGACTGGGGACCAATAGCACGCCAGCGCCGACGCCCGAAATGTGAATCAAGCCCGCAACCACAAAACCAAAAGCCAAGAGCGCCAGCAAGGTCGGGAGAAAAGCCATCATGCGGAAGATGGACGCTTACAAATCCAGCGTCAGCGTTGCGCCTTTGGCACGAGAACAACAAATCATCATCGACTGCCCTTGCGATTTTTCAAAGTTAGACAGCACGCTATCACGGTGGTCAATCTCGCCAGCCAACACCTTGGTCTCGCACGTACCGCACACGCCTTGCTGGCATGAACTGGCAACCGTCATACCCTCCAACTCCAGTATCTCTAGGATGCTGGCGTCGGCTGGAATATCGACGGTTTTGCCCGTGCGCTCTAAGATGACTTGAAAAGATGAATCAGACATTTTTAAATCTTGGATGACTTTGCTAAGCATTATCACCTATGCGAACCCGTGGTAACGCAACGCCATCACCGTTGCTCATCTCAAATATTTTCGATATCTCATTCGACACTGGCGTGGTACGCATTAGGCGTATCATGCAAAATGCGGCAAAAAAAAGAAATAGTCGCATCCACGGTTTGACAACTTATTCACACAGGAGAATCATCATGGAAAAAAACGTAGGCGGAATGGATCGTTGGTTGCGCATCCTCGCAGGGCTTGTCTTGATTGGGCTCACGCTCAATGGCAACATCGGCGCATGGGGCTGGTTGGGCGTCGTCGTACTGGCAACAGGCGTATTTAGTATGTGCGGCCTTTACAAGTTGATTGGTGTTAACACCTGCAAAATAAAAGGCGCTTAAAAAGCGCTTAGGCGTTCTCAATCTTTCGGAGAAACGCGTCAATCAAACGCGCCGTCTCAATCGGTCTCTCCATTGGGAATAAATGCGGCCCTTCCACATGCTGAAGCGTATTGCCGCTACTTGCCGCCACTAGCTTTTTTGCTCCAGCTAAGCCAACTCGTGCCATCTCGTAAGACTTCAACGCGGCCACAAAATGGAAAGGGCATTGCAGTGGATGCTTGCGCAGCATGCTCACCAAGTGATCGGGGAAATAAGCGTAGAACTTCGCTTCAATTTCACGCTTAAATTTAAGTGTGCGTTTGCCGTCCTCGGTTTTAACCGTGCCTGATTCGGCGTAGTCGCGCAGCACGCGCTCATCCCAATGTTTGAAGGCGCGCTTGTGTTTTAAATGCTCGATGACCTGATCCACACTGTCCCACGTTGTGCGACGGCGCAGCGCCACCAACGCAGGTGGACGCTTCATGGTTTTGCCAAACAGCTTGGCGAGCTTCATCGCCCACCTCTTCCAGCCATAAATAACAAACGACTCGATCATGATCATGCCGCGTGCCAATTCGGGGCTTTGGGATGCGAGCATCAAACTTGCCGCGCCGCCCAGTGAGTGCCCAATCAAGATTGGCGTTTGGCCATGCTTGGCTTTGACGCTAGCGACAAACTCTCGCAACTCTTCAACCACATGCGGCCAGTTGTTGGTGACGGGGTACTTCGGGTTGTGCCCCAATTGATCAAGCGCCTCAACCGTGTGGCCAAGCCGCCTAAGCTCATCAAACATCACGCGGTAAGTGGAGGCGCCAAAGCTATTGGCATGAGAGAAAACGAGTAGAGACATAGCAGCCATTTTCGCCCTAGTTTTGAAGATGGCAAACGCCCGAGCCCTAAATCCCGAACCTCCGCCTCTACACCAAGTGGTTTGTCATTGAACGCAGGCTGGACTTCGACTCTGACGACGCGCTTTGCGAATAATCGCATCTAGTATGATTTCACAAACAAAGCAAAGGAAAGTTATGTCTTCTTTAATTCATCTAATCTACACAAGTGCTGCGACTGTTGAATTTACAGAGTCTGATTTGATAGAGCTATTAAACAAAGCAAGAGCGAAAAACTCCGGTCTCGGAATCACGGGCATGTTGTTATTTGAGAAGGGAAGTTTCTTCCAAATTTTAGAAGGAATGCCCAGCGCCATTGATGCGCTGTATCAGACAATCGAACAGGATAAGAGACACAAAAATGTAGTCGCAATTATTCGCGAACCGATTGTTCTGCGATCATTTGCCGAATGGACCATGGGTTACTCAGAAATTTCTCAAAGCGAAATTTCTGAAATTACGGGTCTCAATGATTTTTTCGGGCAAGCATCCATTTTCCAAGAGGTAAACTCGGGTAGAGCTAAGAAACTTTTAAATGCTTTTCGGGATGGTCGCTGGCGCTCAAAAGTCAGTTTTACGGCTCAACCAATGGTTATTAGAGATAAGAAAGTAATCGGCCCCGCTAACGAATTGCCTAAAGTTTCGTTTGCATACCAACCAATTGTTGACTCCAACCTTCTTGAAATTGTGGCGTACGAAGCCATGATAACGATTCAAGACAGCTCAACGCTATTAGAGATGCCGGCAGAAGGAAATGCTCAAAAATGGGCTCAATTTGAAACTTCACAGCAACCTAAAGCACTGCAAATCGCAGCACAACTGAATATTGATTGCGATATCTTTTTAAAATTTAAAGCACATCATATTGATGCAGCACGGGATTCTATGAGTCAGATTTTGAGTCAGGCTAATGCACTCAATATTGCGGCCAACAGAATCATATTTGAAATTGACCATGAAGCCATGATTGGTGACTTCACAAAATTTGCAAAAATTATTGAAGACTTCAAAGCAGCGGGTCTAAAAATATCAATCGACCATTTTGGTGCGGGTAAAGCTGGCTTGAATTTATTAGAGGCTTTAAATCCCGACATCGTGTCGTTAAATGCCCAGCTAGTGCGAGACATTCATCAAAATGGATCCCGTCAGGCGATTGTGAGAGGTGTCTTACAGACCTGCAATGATCTAGGTATTGATTTAGTAGCCAAGTTCGTTGAGTCAGAAGACGAGTACAGATGGTTCCATAGCGAAGGGATCTATATGCTTCAAGGAAACTTTATCTCCGCTCCAGCATATGAACAACTGCCTAAGGCAAAATTTCTAGCCATCTAAAAATGACGGATTTTCCGAAATTCTCCTTCGCGTTTCAACCGATTGTCAATGCATCAATTGGCAAGGTTATTTCATACGAGGCTTTGGTACGTGGCATAAATGACACACCTGCATCTGATATTTTTCAAAAGATTGACGAGAAAGATAAATACATCTTTGACGAGTTGCTTCGGATAAAAGCAGTTGAATTGGCGGCAGCAGCAGGACTTCAGTGCAGTTTAAATTTAAATTTTTTACCGCAAAGTCTCGAGAACTCAAATGACACGATCTCAAAAACCTTAAAGGCAGCGGAGCAGCATGGAATAAATCCTGACAGGATAGTTATAGAGTTAACGGAAACAGAAATCATTCGTGACATAGCGTTGTTTGCTCAAAAAATGAGTTTGTATCGAAGCACGGGCGTTACAGTCTCGATTGATGATTTTGGTGCTGGTTATTCAGGATTGAATTTACTGGCTCAGTTTTTGCCAGATCAGATAAAAATAGATATGTCGCTCATTCGACATATCCATCTGAATGGCCCTCGGCAGGCGATTGTTCGCGGTGTTATTAGGACTTGCCTTGACTTGGGTATAGACATACTAGCCGAGGGTGTGGAAACTGAAGATGAATATAGCTGGTGTTTTAACGAGGGAATAGATATCTTTCAGGGATACTTTTTTGGCAAACCACTTTTTGAAAAGCTAGGCCAAGTGAATTTTGACAATCAAATTCACTAAAGCGGGAGAGCATCAAAGCTAAGGGCAAGCATTGATGAAGAGGCAAAATAGTGCAGTCGATCGAATTTCAGTGGAAACATAATTCATTCACTGAATTTCAAAAGGAATGCCATGACTACTGTTTCAAACCCCATCGTTGACTACCGCACATCGCCCGATCAATATAAGCATTGGTCGTACAAAGTTGAGGGTCGCATCGCGACACTCACGCTCAACATCAACGAAGACGCGGGCATTCGCCCAGGCTATAAACTCAAGCTCAACTCCTACGATTTAGGCGTGGACATTGAGCTGCACGACGC
>CANBRV010000015.1 GCA_947372005.1 Comamonadaceae bacterium
TTAACTTCCAAGCTATCGGTCGCTACTACGACTTGCGAGCTGTTTGAGAGTGCAGCTTGCCGAGCCACACGCACAATCATCGGGACGCCTGCAATATCAGCCAGCGGCTTGTTGGGTAGGCGTGTCGAAGCTAGGCGTGCGGGGATTAGGACCGTAAAAGCAGCAGTCACGTTAGTGCATCTCATCGATTTCAGCTTCTGTTAACGCACGTGCTTCACCTTCGAGCATGATCGGGATGCCGTCGCGCACAGGGTAAGCCAAGCGGGCGCTGCGACTGATTAGCTCTTTCGTTTCCGCATGAAAACGTAGAGGCCCTTTGGTGACGGGGCATACCAGCAGACTGAGTAACTTGGCATCCATAAAGTTCCTATACAGTTTTTTGTTGAAGTATGAGCGACTGAATGGTCACATCGAATACGGATAAAAATGTTGCATCTAAATCGAGCATGAGTGGCACAGCCAAAATTCGATATGCATGCTCGGGAAAGCTAACCCACAGCTTGACAGCATCTTTCTCTGTGCAAAGCCATAAAACACTGGGGCTTGCGACTAGTTTTTTCTCTATGTTCGATTTTACAAAATCTTCATGATCGGAGTAAGGATTCGCGGATGCCAGCGCCAGACCTTGATCCCGTAGCATTTGAAAAAACATCTCAGGTTTGGCAATACCCGCAAGCGCATGAAGTATTTGATCTTTGAGCGTGTCCAGTGGGTAGCGCTGTCCGTTTTCGTCTAAGGCATAGTCTGCAAGGCTTCTCGTCACATGGTTTAGTACCAAATGTGTCTTACAGCGTGGTTTACGGGGCCAAGGCTCACGTAGTGGCCCGGCTGGCAGCAAATAGTTATTACCCACGCCGCGCTCGTCGAAAAGCACGATCTCAATATCGCGACCCAATGCGAGGTGTTGTAGCCCGTCATCACTTATCAGCACGTTGCATTGGGGGTGCGCGGCTAATAAAGCCTTAGCCGCTTGTACTCGGTTGGGTGCGACTGCTACAGGCACTTGGCAGACTTGTGCGATCAAGAGTGGCTCGTCCCCGACTTCGGTAGCTGTGCTGCGGCTTGTGACGACTTGGCAGGCTTTGCCTTTTCGTCCATAGCCGCGTGCGACAACACCAGGCTGGTAGCCCATGTGCACTAAGCGCCGTACAAGCTCCATGACCAGTGGTGTCTTGCCAACCCCGCCAGCCAGAACATTACCGATCACAACGACAGGTACAGGGAGTTTTTGTGTTCTAAAAATGTTGAAGTCGTAGAGCCGTTCGCGTAGTGCACGCAAACGACCAAATGCCCAAGCTACAGGCCGCAGCAGCAAGGTCAGTGGGTGAGAGCGGCTAAGCCAGTGGTGTGGTGGCATGGTTCAGGGTGGTGGAATTCAATTTATTGGCTTTGCTGCGCAGCAAAAGTGATTTGTGACAGTCCCGCAAGACGTGCTGCTTCCATCACGGTAATGACCGATTGGTGACTGGCTAGCGCATCAGCGCTGATCACGACAACCGTGTTTTTTACTCCGCCTGTGGCTTCGCGTAAAAGTGCTGCAACAGGTTGCACGCCTTTGCCATCAACAGCTTGTTTCCCTACTGCATAGCGCCCGTCGCTGCCTACGGCGACAATGATCTCTTTGGGGTAGTCCTTAGATTGCTCGGTGTCAGCGGCAGGCAGTTTGACTTGTAGCTCGGTGAACTTGCTATAGGTGGTCGATAGCATCAGGAAAATCAAAACAACGAGAAGCACGTCGATAAACGGAATCAAATTGATTTCGGGTTGTTCTACTTTGCGTTTTGAAAATTTCATAGAGAAGCGTGCGCGGTTTACTCAGGGCGGCAATGCACTTTGAGATGCTGATAAAAACGCTCGGCAGCTTGCTCAAGTGCTAGCTCTATCTCATCTACTTTTGCTCTGAAATAACGCCAAAAAATAAGGCTTGGGATCGCGACCATCAAACCAAAGGCTGTGTTGTAGAGCGCCACCGAGATACCATGTGCCAGCATGGCTGGGTTTGTGCCTGATGCGCCTGAACCCGTCTGGCTGCCAAAAATTTCGATCATGCCAATGACCGTACCCAACAAGCCGAGGAGCGGCGCAACAGAGGCAATCGTGGCAAGGGCAGAGAGATATTTTTCGAGTGCTTGTGTCGCGTGACGCCCTGCCACCTCCATTGCGCTTCTAAGCCCCTCTGGGTTAGGGCGTGGTTGCGCCAGTAACGAGCGCAGACCCGACGCGAGTACGCCGCCCAAAATGGAACTGATCTCCATGTGCTTGATGGTTTCGCTAGACGGCAAAGTGGGACGCGAAATGCTCATGGCTTCGTCTAGCAATTTGGCTGGATGAATGCGTTTGCTGCGTAAAAACAAAAATCGCTCGATGATGAGCGCCAATGCGACAATTGAACACATGACCAAGGGCCAAATCGGCCAGCCCGCAGCTTGAAGAATAGATAGCAAAGGGTTTCTCCGTAAAAGTATCCACTAAATGACTAGCCTCCAATTCTCGCACGACACTCATCCTCCTATGCAGCGCCAAGCTTGGCGTGTGGGTGCCCTGTGTTTAGCCATTAGCGATCAGCTGCAAGCTAGGTTTAATCCCGTCACCGTCCGAGGCGAGATATCCGGCTTCACACGTGCTGCGAGTGGGCATTGCTACTTCACTCTTAAAGATACAGAAGGGCAATTGCGAACGGCAATGTTTAAACGCGTTGCCGTTAGCCTCAATTTCAGTCCATTGGATGGCCAGCAAGTCGAAGTGACGGGTAGATTGGGGGTTTACGAGCAGCGCGGCGAATTGCAATTAGTGGCTGAGTCCATGAGCCGAGTTGGACAAGGCACATTGATGGAAGCCTTTATGCGCTTAAAGGCTAAGTTGGATGCCGAGGGATTATTTGATCCAGAGCGTAAACGCGTTCTGACCCAGCACCCACGTGGCATTGGCGTTGTGACATCAGAAGGCGCCGCTGCTTGGCAGGACGTAACGACTGCACTTAAACGACGAGTACCGCATATTCCTGTGGTTCTGGCACCTGCGCTGGTGCAAGGTTCGGATGCACCTGCCGAGCTGATTGCGGCGCTTCGCAGCTTGTACGAACTCGTTGATGAAGGGCGAGCGCAGTTGGACGTGATTTTGCTTGTGCGAGGTGGCGGTTCGCTAGAGGATTTATGGGCTTTTAACGATGAGCAACTAGCTTATACGATCGCGCAAAGCCCTGTGCCTGTGGTTTGCGGCGTTGGACATGAAACCGACTTTTCAATTGCTGATTTTGTGGCTGATCTGCGTGCACCAACGCCAACCGCAGCAGCAGAGCTTTGCGCAGAGCCTGCTTTGCAAGCCTTGTCACGATTGGCGTTGCAGGCCGAAGCTTTGCAAAGTGCTAGCCAGCGCGGCTTAGAGCGAAGAGGGCAAATTTTAGATGTGCTAGCACGTCGTTTGATGCAGCCTAGCGACCAATTGCGTGTGCAGCAAGAGCGAATAGCCTCTGCCGCAAGGCTTATGCAGCAAGGCTTGCGAAACAAATTGCTAAGTGGGCAGCATCAGTTAGCGCAGTGCCATGCTAGGCTTGGATTGCTGCATCCCCAAAAAGTGTTGGATCGTGGCTTTGCATGGGTGAGTGACGAGGCGGGAAATGTGGTTGTAGATGCTAAGGCGCTAGCCATCGGCCAAGTTTTATCCGTACATCTTGCCAAGGGTGTGCGGCAGGTAAGCGCCCAATAAAAAAAGCCGCTTCATCGAAGCGGCTTTTTTATGAAAGCGTGACTAATTAAGTGCCAGCATATCGCTGTGCGACCATGCAATAAAGCATAGGAATTGACAGCATGGTGTTGAAGCGTGATGTCAACATGGCCATACGTGCAGCTTTAGCTTTTTCAGCAGCTTCAACCACAACGATACCTAGAGCCTTCTTTTGGTTTGGCCAAATGATGAACCAGACGTTGAATGCCATCACAAACGCGAGCCACATGCCAAGACCAATGGCGGCAAGGCCTGGCGTGAAGGTGAGAGCTTGAACGAGGTAGTTGTTAATCAACGCAACAGCCACGCCTGTGACGACGGTTGCCAGCGCCGCCCAGCGGAACCAAAACAGCGCGGTGGGTGCGATGACTTTGCTAACGGCAGGTTTTTGCTCGTCAGGGATTTTTGGCATGGAGGGAATTTGCACGAAGTTGAAGTACCAAAGCAGTCCAATCCACATCACACCCGAAAACACGTGCAGTGCCAAAGTGAAAGTGAGATGATTGAATTTACCGCCCAGCACGGCAAACAAAACGATGATAAAAAGGACGGAGCCCGCGAGAACGGTTCGACCAAGAGATTGAAGAATAGCACCCATGAGAGACTCCTTTAAGTATCAAAAATAAAAACCAACATACCAATTTTAGGGGTGTTTAGGCGAAACGCCTAGGGTTGAAACATCACACCCTTTAATTTGCTCCCTGCTTTGATTCCTTTTTTTGCAAACCAACCTTGATTCATCTCTAAGACAAAGCGAACGGGCTTGGCAGAGCAGTGGGTTTCAGTAGTTTGCGGTTTCATATCGGCAAAATTTACTATGGTGCCATCGTCTGCAACAAAAGCTGCGGTTAGTGGCAGGATGGTATTTTTCATCCAGAAGCATTGCTTTGATGGCTCTTCGAAAATAAAAATCATGCCTTCAGCCTGTGGCATTTGAGCGCGAAACATGAGGCCAATTTGACGCTCCTCGGGTGTTTGCGCTATTTGTGCGTCAATTTGAAACATACCAAGTGAGAGTACTGCACGCTGCAAATGCGTTTGAGGCGCTTGGGCATAGCTGGCAAGAGACACGATGGAGATGAGGATGCTACTAAGAATGCGATTTATATGTTTCATAGCGGTATAGTAAACGCAGCAATGCCCTTGAAATGTTGGACGTAAAAAAACCGCCAACTCTTGCGAGTGGCGGCTTCTTACGCTTAGCGAATTATTTCGCAGCAGCAGGTGCTTTGTCAGCAGCTTTCTTTTCAGCTTTAGCAGCTTTCTTTTCAGCTTTAGCAGCTTTCTTTTCAGCTTTAGCCGCAGCTTTGTCGTCTGCCTTAGCAGCAGGCTTAGCGGCTTCAGCTGGTTTTGCAGCAGCAGCAGCAGGTGCAGCGGCAGCAGGAGCTGCTGCTGCAGGAGCAGCAGGCTTAGCAGCAGGTGCTTGAGCGAAAGTTGTTGCAGCGAAGAGACCAGCAACCAAAGCGGCGAGTAGTTTGTTCATGATGAGTTTCCTTTAATTAACGTTACTTAAAAAATACCCCCAAGGAATTTGGAAGGTAGTGCTCTAACGGCGGCAAAAAAGCTTTGGTTGACAGCGCCGCAAATTATATTTGCAAAAAGGCTTGTTTTTACTCAAGCTAAAATCAATGGTTTACCAAAATTGGCTTATTAAAACGCCTTAATGCTAGGCATTTTTCAAAAATATGTACCAACACGTCAAAATCCCTCCATTTGGTAGCAAGATAACTATCAACGCCAATTCATCTATTCATGTGCCTGAGCACCCCATCATCCCGTTTATTGAAGGAGATGGAACCGGGGTAGACATTACCCCGGTCATGATTCGAGTTGTTGATGCCGCCGTTGCTAAAGCGTACGGGGATAAGCGAAGCATTGCTTGGATGGAAGTCTATGCAGGGCAAAAAGCCACACGGTTATATGGTTCGGATGAATGGCTGCCGCAAGAAACGTTGGATATTTTGAAAGAGTACGTCGTTTCTATTAAAGGACCACTGGGTGCACCTACTAGCGGCGATATTCGTTCGCTTAATGTGGCATTACGCCAAAACCTTGATTTATATGTTTGTTTGCGCCCTGTAAGGTACTTTGCAGGTGTGCCGGCGCCAGTGAAAGAGCCTGAATATATTGATATGGCTATTTTTCGGGAAAACTCTGAAGATATTTATGCTGGTATTGAATACGAGGCTGGCTCAGCACAAGCAAAAAAACTAATTGATTTTTTAACAAATGAGCTAGGCGTAAAAAATATTCGCTTTCCAGAGACATCAGGTATTGGCATTAAGCCGGTATCGATTGAGGGTACGGAGCGCCTCATGCGTAAAGCGATTCAATATGCTCTTGATAACGATAAGCCCAGTGTCACGATTGTTCACAAGGGAAATATCATGAAATACACAGAAGGTGGCTTTCGTGATTGGGCATACAGCTTGGCGCAAAAAGAATTTGCCGCTCAGCAAATTGATGGCGGGCCTTGGTGTACTGTTGCCAATCCTAGGACAGGTAAAAATATTGTTATCAAAGATAGCGCCACAGATGCGTTTTTGCAGCATATTTTGCTACGTCCCGCAGAGCATAGTGTGATCGCAACTTTAAATTTGAATGGTGATTACATTTCGGATGCATTGGCCGCGCAAGTTGGTGGCGTGGGCATTGCACCGGGTGCCAATCTATCGGATAAGGTGGCTATGTTTGAGGCTACGCACGGATCTGCCTCTAAATATGCCGGTAAGGATTACGTTAATCCAGGCTCTGAAATTTTGTCTAGCGAAATGATGCTTCGACATATGGGCTGGTTTGAAGCCGCAGATTTAATTGTGAGTGCAATGGAGAAATCTATTAGCAGCAAAAAAGTAACCTACGATTTTGCGCGACTAATGGATGGTGCCGCCCAAGTTTCATGCTCAGGCTTTGGGCAGGTCTTGATTGATAACTTATAGTTTAGTAATTTAAACGCTCTGGCTTTATTTCTTGCAAGATCGTGGTTGCAATTTCTTCGATTGATTTCGTGGTTGTAGAGAGCCAACGAATTCCTGATCGGCGCATCATAGCTTCGGCCTCTGCTAGCTCTTCTTGGCAGTTAGCTAGGCTTGCGTATTTCGAGTTGGGACGGCGTTCGTTACGAATTTCGCTTAAACGCGTTGGCGCAATAGTGAGTCCGAAAATCTTGTTTTTGTGAGGAACAAGTGCGGGCGGTAAATGTTGACGTGAAAAGTCTTCGGGAATAAGCGGATAGTTGCTGACTTTGAGTCCATACTGCATTGCTAAATATAACGACGTCGGTGTTTTTCCGCTGCGACTAACACCTACCAAGATAACATCCGATAGTCCTAGATCTGTATTGGTCTGACCATCATCATGGGCGAGGCTATAGTTAATTGCTTCAATTCGGTCGTTATAGGCCTTACTCTTACTAACGTCACTGAAGCGTCCGACACGATGATTACTTTTTATTCCCAATTCAATTTCTAGAGGATTAACGAAGGTTCTAAACATATCAAGCAAGAGATATGTCTCTTTACAGCCCTCAGCAATAACTCCTAGTACATCGACATCCACCAAAGTCGAGAACACGATGGGTTTGTTGCCGTCAGTTTCCGCAGTTTTTCTGATTTGACCTAGTGCTTGTTGCGCTTTTTCTACAGTATCAATAAACGGAAGTCGAATACGATTTGCTTCTAGGTTAAATTGAGCAAAGATGGCATTACCAAAGGTTTCAGCAGTAATACCTGTGCCATCGGAGACAAAAAAGATAGTGCGATTAGTCATGATTTAAAGATAAAAATGAAATTTTTGAATTTCTGTTTGCTTAGCTGCATTAGACACATTATCATAGTGACATTCTTCACAACTTCTGCTAAATCCTATGTCACAACTTTTTGAATCCACAGCTTTAGTCGTTCCATTTGAACTTTTACGCAACACGGATGTTGAGTCGGTCGGCGGTAAAAACGCCAGCCTTGGCGAAATGATTTCGCAGTTGCCAACAGGTGTGAAGGTTCCCACAGGGTTTGCAACAACTGCTTATGCATTCCGTGCTTTCTTAAAGCATGCTGGGTTAGATGAAAAAATTAATAAAAAATTAGCAGCCCTTGATACAGAAGACGTTAATGCTTTAGCCGCTGTTGGTGGTGAAATTCGAGCGATGGTTGAGGCGCAACCTTTCCCTGCCGATCTTGAGCAAGCGATTCGTGCCGCGTTCGTGACACTTAGCGCAGGCAATGCGGACGCTTCTTTCGCAGTTCGCTCATCGGCAACAGCAGAAGATTTGCCAGATGCTTCATTTGCCGGACAACAGGAGACATTTCTAAACGTTGTCGGTATCGAAACCGTGCTGCATAAGATGAAAGAAGTGTTTGCATCACTCTATAACGACCGAGCCATCAGTTACCGAGTTCATAAAGGCTTTGCTCACTCTGAAGTAGCCTTGTCCGCCGGTGTGCAGCGCATGGTGCGCTCCGATTTGGGCTCTGCTGGCGTTATGTTCACGATGGATACAGAGAGTGGGTTTGATCAAGTTGTGTTCATTACCAGTAGCTATGGTTTGGGCGAAACGGTGGTGCAGGGCGCTGTTAATCCTGATGAGTTCTATGTTCATAAACCCATGCTGAATGCCGGCCACAGCGCTTTGATTCGCCGTAACTTGGGCAGCAAGCTATTACAAATGGTATTTGCTACACCTGAAGAAAAGGCAGCTAGTGGCAAATTGGTTAGAACCATTGATGTAGAAGGGGCAAAGCGTAATAGCTACTCGCTCACAGATGTCGAAGTTTTGCAGCTAGCCAAATATGCCGTCATTATTGAAAAGCATTATGGTCGTCCAATGGACATTGAGTGGGGTAAGGATGGTACCGATGGCCAGCTTTACATCCTGCAAGCTCGTCCGGAGACCGTTAAGAGTCAAGCTGCGGGCAAGGCTGAAGTTCGCTATAAGTTATTAGGCCGAGGCAAAGTATTAGCCGAGGGGCGTGCTATCGGACAAAAAATTGGCATCGGAACTGTTCGGTTGGTGCATAGCCTGAACCAAATGGATGAGGTGCAAGAAGGCGATATTTTGGTGACCGACATGACGGATCCCAATTGGGAGCCTGTTATGAAGCGTGCTAGTGCAATTGTGACGAATCGCGGAGGGCGGACTTGCCATGCTGCGATTATTGCGCGCGAGCTAGGTATTCCTGCTGTCGTGGGGTGCGGCGACGCAACAGAGCGACTTCAAACGGGCATGCTTGTGACGGTAAGTTGTGCTGAGGGCGATACAGGTTATATCTATGAAGGCAAGCTTGAGACCGAGCTGACTGAAGTTCAGCGTGGTGTTATGCCAGAGATAAAAACCAAGATTACGATGAATATCGGTAATCCGCAATTAGCTTTTGACTTCTGTCAGCTGCCTAATGCTGGTGTGGGCTTAGCAAGGCTTGAATTTATTATCAATAACAATATTGGTGTTCATCCTAAAGCTATTTTGGATTATCCCAATATCGATGCAGAGCTAAAAGCAGCTGTTGAATCGGCATCTCTCGGGCATGCCTCTCCGCGTGCGTTTTATGTTGATAAAGTGGCTGAGGGAGTTGCAACGATTGCAGCTGCATTTTGGCCAAAACCTGTCATTGTTCGACTCTCTGATTTTAAGTCGAATGAATACCGTAAGTTGATTGGCGGTAGCCATTACGAGCCAGAGGAAGAAAATCCTATGCTGGGCTTCCGCGGCGCATCGCGCTATGTGAGTGAAGAGTTTGGTGAAGCCTTTGCGATGGAGTGCGAAGCTATTAAGCGTGTACGAAACGAAATGGGGTTGGTTAATGTTGAGATCATGGTACCTTTTGTACGTACTTTGAAGCAAGCAAAAGCTGTGGGCGAGTTACTTGCCAAGTGCGGACTTGGCCGCGGGGTTAACGGCTTGCGTCATATCATGATGTGCGAAGTGCCAAGCAATGCTATTTTGGCGGCGCAATTCTTAGAGTTTTATGATGGCTTTTCAATTGGTTCGAATGACTTGACGCAGCTCACACTTGGGCTTGATCGAGACTCAGGTTTAGATTTGCTTGCAAAAGATTTCGATGAAAGAGATCCTGCAGTCAAAGTCATGCTGGAGCTAGCAATTAAGGCATGTCTGGCACAAGACAAATACGTTGGTATTTGCGGGCAAGGGCCTAGCGACCATCCTGATTTTGCACGGTGGTTGATGGATATGGGCATTAAGTCCATGTCGCTAAACCCCGACTCTGTAGTTGAAACTTGGAAAATGCTCGCTACATAGTTGTCTATGGAACAACCGAATGGTAATGAGCCGCACATTGTGCGGCCAGGATATGACGACGAGGGCGAGGATTCTATTGTTTTAGAGCGCCGCGCCGAAAAAATTAAGCCGCCACAAATGTATCAAGTGGTGCTGCTCAATGATGACTTTACTCCGATGGAATTTGTGGTGTTTGCCATCATGGAGTTTTTTGGCAAAGATCAAGCGACAGCAATAGCCATCATGCTCAAAATCCATGCGGAGGGCAGAGGCATTTGTGGTGTTTTTACTCGTGATGTGGCCGCAACAAAGGTTAATACGGTGATGGACGCAGCACAAAATGCAGGACACCCCTTGCAAGCAGTCTCAGAGCCCATAGATCTATAGTTATCACTGCGATAGTTAGTCGTTTTTAGAAAGCCAATCATGATTTCACAAGAGTTAGAAGCAAGCATTCAGATGGCTTTTGCCGAAGCGCGTAAGGCGCGCCACGAGTTCATCACGGTAGAGCATTTACTTCTGGCGATGCTGGATAACCCCAGCGGGAAAGAAGTCTTAGAGGCCTGCGCGGCCAAGATTGATGAGTTGCGTAAATCGTTGGCCGAATTTATTCAAGAGAACACACCTACGGTTGCTGGAACAGATGATGTTGATACTCAACCGACTCTTGGCTTTCAACGAGTGATTCAGCGCGCTATCATGCATGTCCAGTCCACAGGGACGGGGAAAAAAGAAGTCCAAGGTGCCAATATCTTGGTGGCTATTTACGGTGAAAAAGATTCGCATGCGGTCTTCTATTTGCACCAACAAAGCATTACGCGACTTGACGTGGTTAATTTTATTGCGCATGGTATTAAAAAAACCGACAAGCCTGAGCCGCAGTCTGCAGGTCCAGATGGGGAAGATGAACCAACCAAATCAGGTGAAAAAGGCGATAAATCTTCGCCACTTGACACGTATTGCCAAAACCTAAACCAAATGGCTAAAGAGGGCAAGATTGACCCTTTGATTGGTCGTGAACACGAAGTCGAGCGCGCGATTCAAATCATTTGCCGCCGCCGCAAAAACAATCCTTTGCTAGTGGGTGAAGCGGGCGTTGGTAAAACGGCGATTGCAGAAGGTCTTGCTTGGCGCATCACACAAAATGAAGTCCCTGATGTACTGGCCGATGCTGTGGTTTATTCGTTGGATACAGGAACGCTGCTTGCTGGAACCAAATATCGCGGTGACTTTGAGGCGCGTCTTAAAGGCGTTTTGAAGCAGCTCAAAGAAAAACCAAATGCCGTGTTGTTCATTGACGAAATCCACACCATCATTGGTGCGGGCTCAGCTTCAGGCGGGACGTTGGATGCATCCAATTTGCTTAAACCAGCGCTAGCAAATGGCCAACTCAAATGCATTGGTGCGACCACGTTTACTGAATATCGCGGAATTTTTGAAAAAGATGCGGCGCTCTCGCGCCGTTTTCAAAAAATTGATGTGAATGAGCCAACCGTTGAGCAAACCACAGAAATTTTGAAAGGACTTAAATCACGCTTTGAAGAGCATCACAGCGTGACCTATACGGTCGATGCACTACAAGCAGCTGCCGAACTCTCAGCTAAGTACATCAACGACCGCCATTTGCCAGACAAGGCGATTGATGTGATTGATGAGGCAGGCGCTGCCCAGCGTATTGCCAAGCCGGGGAATCGCAAAGAGATCATTGACAAAGCCGAAGTTGAAGCCATCATTGCCAAGATTGCACGCATTCCGCCTGCGAATGTCTCTAACGATGACCGCAGCAAATTGCAAACGCTAGAGCGTGATTTGAAAAATGTAGTATTCGGCCAAGACAAAGCGGTGGATGCGCTTGCGTCTGCGGTGAAGATGGCGCGTTCGGGTATTGGTAAAACAGATAAGCCCATTGGCTCGTTCTTATTCTCTGGCCCAACAGGGGTGGGTAAAACAGAAGCCGCTAAGCAGTTGGCCTACATCATGGGTATTGAACTTATTCGTTTTGATATGAGCGAATACATGGAGCGTCATGCGGTGAGCCGTTTGATTGGCGCGCCTCCAGGCTATGTGGGCTTTGATCAAGGTGGCTTGCTGACGGAAGCCATTACCAAGAAGCCGCACTGTGTGCTCTTGCTTGACGAGATTGAAAAAGCGCATCCCGATGTATTCAATGTGCTCTTGCAAGTGATGGATCACGGTACGCTGACCGATAACAACGGACGCAAAGCGGACTTTAGAAACGTCATCATCGTCATGACGACCAATGCGGGCGCTGAGACCATGAATAAAGCCACGATTGGCTTTACCAACTCGCGACAAGCAGGCGATGAGATGGCTGATATCAAGCGTTTGTTTACGCCTGAATTTAGGAATCGCTTGGACGCTATTGTGAGCTTCAAAGCGCTGGACGAGACCGTTATTTTGCGCGTAGTCGATAAATTCTTACTGCAACTTGAGACTCAATTGCAAGATAAGAAAGTTGAGGTGGCTTTTAGTGACAAGCTCCGTGCACATTTGGCGAAAAAAGGCTTCGATCCACTCATGGGCGCCCGTCCGATGCAGCGCTTGATTCAAGATACGATTCGCAAAGCTTTGGCTGACGAGCTCTTGTTTGGGCGATTGACGAATGGCGGTAGCTTGAATGTCGATATCGATGAAAAAGGTGAGGTCGTGCTTGAGATCAAGTCGGCTGATCAGCCGCCACCCGATAAACCAAAAAAGAAATCGCCGCAAACGGTATAAAAAAAGCGACTCGTATGAGTCGCTTTTTTTTGAGCTGTTGAAATGCCGTTTAGATAGGGGCGGCCACCAAGTCATGACCGTCCACGCCCACAACCCGAGCGCGAGTGAATTCACCGACCTTGAGTTGTTTACTGATTTTTTCAGGTGGCAACAACTTGACCACACCATCGATTTCGGGAGCATCAGCATAGCTACGACCTATGCCACCTTTTTTGCCAAGCGCTGGTGCACTGTCAATAAGAATCTGCATAGTTGCGCCAATGCGGGATTGGAGTTTGGTGCTCGATACTTCTTCAGCCACAGCCATAAATCTGGCACGGCGCTCTTCGCGCAAGGCAATAGGCAGCATGCCTTCCAGCTTGTTGGCTTCAGCGCCCGTCACATCTGAGTAGGCGAAACAACCTGCACGGTCAATTTTGGCCTCGCGCATGAAATCCAGTAAGTGCTCAAACTCTTCTTCTGTCTCACCAGGAAATCCGGCAATAAAAGTAGAGCGAATCACAATTTCTGGGCAAGCCGCACGCCACGCGGCAAGGCGCTCCAGGTTGCGCTCGCCACTGGCGGGGCGCTTCATGCGTTTCAAAACATCAGGATGGCTGTGCTGCAAAGGTACATCTAAATAAGGCAACACAAGCCCCTCAGCCATGAGGGGCACGACTGCATCCACGCTAGGGTAGGGATAGACATAGTGCAAACGAACCCAGGCGCCATAAGGCTTAGCGAGCTGTCCTAGTTCAGCCACCAAATCTAGCATGCGTGTTTTGACAGGTCGACCTTCAAAAAATCCCGTGCGATATTTAACATCTACGCCGTAGGCTGACGTGTCTTGACTGATAACAAGCAGCTCTTTCACACCGCCCTCAAATAAGGCTTCGGCTTCTTTGAGTACGTCGCCTATGGGGCGACTCACCAAATCGCCGCGCATCGATGGAATGATGCAAAACGTGCAGCGGTGGTTACAGCCTTCACTAATTTTGAGATACGCGTAATGCTTGGGTGTCAGTTTGATGCCAAAACTTGGCGTGAGATCGATAAAAGGATCGTGACGCTTAGGCAGATGCAGATGTACGGCATCCATCACTTCTTGCGTGGCGTGAGGGCCTGTGACTGCCAGCACGCTAGGGTGCATCTTGCGAACGAGGTTTTGGTCGGTTGTACCGCCACTTGTGTCTGCACTACCGTCTACGGCTTTAGACCCCAAGCAGCCAGTAACAATCACTTTGCCATTCGCCGCTAGGGCCTCGCCAATGGTGTCTAAACTTTCCTTGACGGCATCATCAATAAAACCACAGGTATTGACGATGACTAAATCGGCGCCTTCAAAAGTTTTGCTGGTTTCGTAACCTTCAGCTGAAAGTTGCGTAAGTATTAACTCAGAGTCGGTCAGGGCCTTGGGGCAGCCTAAGCTGACGAATCCTACTCTGGGTGGCGCTTGAGTCATAAGTGCTGTCATGGTTTTTTCATTCCAAACATGGACATCATTTGATCTTGCAAGGCAGTCATTTGCCCGGTCCATGCCTCGGGTTTAAATACTTGCTCTGTGGCATTCATTGGCAAGGCTTGCGTTGTAATCTGTTTTTGCATATCGGCGAATACCTGCAGATTTTTCTCTAGGTAGCTACCCATAAATCCTTGCATGGCGTGACCATAGGTGCGGATGATATTTGAAAGCACCGCTTCGCTAAACAAGGGCGCGCCGCCAGCTTCTTCCTCTAGAATAATTTGTAACAGCAAGCTCCGTGTGATGTCTTCTTCGGTTTTTGCATCGATGACTTTGAATGCTGCACCACTCATGACCAATTGCTTGATATCCGATAGCGCGATGTAATTAGACGTTAGAGTGTCATAAAGTCGGCGGTTTGGATACTTCTTGATGACACGGTCATGCAGAGCGTTTTGCTCAGTTGGAGCAGCTGTAGGTTTTTTTTTAATTTTAGTGGCCACGATGTTTGAGGGTATGTGCCATAAAGAGTTTGTGTACTACCAAGCTATAAAAATGCTTGGTAGGCGCGATTGGATTCGAACCAACGACCCCCACCATGTCAAGGTGATGCTCTAACCAACTGAGCTACGCGCCTGTAAAGGCTCTTACTTAAAGCTAATGAAGTAAGCCGCTAAGTATAACAGAGCTTAGCTTGCTTTAGCTTTTCTGCGTTAAGCGCTTGACTTGTTGTGCGGCGCAAGAAATAAAAATAATGGTGCCCATATAGAACAAAACCTGAAGTCCTGACGGGCTCGCGTCATAGCCAAGTAGCGCTCGGAACAGAGTACCCAGGGGCGAGTCTATTGATAAAATAGATGATGTATCCCAGAGCGGATCAGCCCAGCGCTGAACTAAGCCAGATTGAGTTAAGGCTTTTGCCAAATGGGCAGCTAAAGCCCCCGCCATGATGAGAACCCAAATATTGGTGACTGTAAAAAAATGCTGTGTTCTGATTTTTGATAAACCCGCGTATATCAAAACTCCACAAATTACGCCAGAGACCAACCCAAGTACAACACCTATTAGCATTGATGCGACGCTTTGAACTGAGCCTGACGTAAAGCCTGAAATGAACACTACAACTTCAGTGCCTTCTCGCAGCACAGCTAAAGCCACTGCAATTGAAAGCGCCCATAAGGAGTTCAGTCCACTGTTTGCCGAATTCCCTAATCGTTTAGCCGTTTTTATAGTTTCTTGACTATGTGTGGATACCCACACGCAATGCCAAGTGAGCATGAGCAACGCAATCGAAATAATGCCAATATTTAAAAAGTCTTGCCCAAGACCTTCACCCAAGGTACTGATGCGCTCTATGGTTAGTGCAACGCCAACCGCACCAAAGCAGCCTGCAATTACACCAATACTTAGCCAATGCGTTCGTCGAAACAGGCCACGAGTAGACGCCGCAATTATTCCAATGAATAGCGCGGCCTCCAATGTCTCTCGAAAAACAATTAGTGCAGTAGCAAACATGGCGTTACTCTGCAACGACGACGCCATTAGCTGTCTTGGCGTTGTATTCGCCCAAGAACTCATATTGCCCAGGCTTTAGAGGACCAATAAAGATGGTTATTTTGCTATTTGCGGGTATAAGTTTTTCGCGACTTAATTTTGGACTATCCAACTCTTCAGGAGTGCTATCTTGATTGTGAACAACAAGCTTAATGCGCTGATTGGCGGGCACTTTTATTTCCGCAGGCTCAAAGCGATGGTTTTTGATTATGAGTAATTTTTCAAATTCTGCGGCAAGGATGGATGACATCCCAAAGAGACCAAGGCTTACGATGAGTAATGTACGAGCTAGCATTTTTAACCTTTTAGTTTCATATCAAAAACATGCATTCAAAAGAGAATAATTCTCATTTAAATAAAAATTTAACGAATTATAAAACTAATCTTTCAAACGTAAAAAACGACCTGATGCGTGTGCGTCAGGTCGTCAGTAGCGCGTGAAATACGAGTGTATTTAAGGGATGAAAATACCGTTAATCTGCAAACTGTGCGGCAGCGCGAATAACTGGATCGTATTTATCAATTTCAGATTTGAGCCAAGACTCGAGACCCGCTGGTGTGAGTTTGCTAGCCGGTACAGCCTCAGTACCTAGGTCGGTAAAGCTTTTAACGACGTCTGGGTCCTTCAATGCATTTTTAACCATGGCGTTGAACTTTTCCGTTACAGCTTTAGGCGTTCCTTTGGGGGCGTAGACGCCATGCCAAACTACAACCTCAAAGTCTTTAAGCCCACTTTCTGCTAGTGTTGGCGTTGCAGGTAGTGCTTTAATCCGCTTGGCTGTCGTGACTGCATATACCTTAACTGCCCCGCCTTTAATTTGTCCAAAGGTATTGGTTGTTTGATCACACATCAAATCAATTTGACCGCCTAAAAGCGCATTCATAGCAGGCCCCGTTCCGCTGAACGGCACAGTGGTAAGGTCGGCGCCTAGGGCTTTTTGAAACATCATCCCGCAAAGGTGCGACGCAGCGCCAACCCCTGCATTACCTAAATTCACCTTATTGCTATTAGCTTTAACGTAAGCAATCAATTCTTTGATATCTTTGGCAGGGAAATCCTTACGTGCCACAAGCGTCATGGGTACATCAACTACTTGGCTAACATATTCAAAATCCGTGAGTGGGTTAAAGCTCAATTTTCGATAAAGTGCAGGCGCAGTCGACATACCAATGTGGTGCAGCAAAAAGGTGTAGCCATCAGGTTTTGCATTTTTAACGTAAGCTGAGCCAACAGTGCCGCCTGCGCCAACCTTGTTTTCGACGATCACAGGATTGCCCGTTGATTTTGTCATGCTAGCGGCAATAGCGCGTCCCACCACATCAGTAGGGCCACCCGCAGCAAAAGGGATAACCAAGCTGACGGGCTTAGAGGGCCAAGTAGCTTGCGCGAACGCGCTAAAAGTCGTCAAACTAGATATTGCCAGCACACTGGCAACAATAAAGGTTTTTGATAAATTCATGATTGCTCCGATAAAAATTAATGTCTAGTCATAGAGGATATCAAAGTCTTATCAAAATCTTGTAAGTATGTTCCCCAATGCCGAGAACGCTTTTCTTTACTCCGCCCGATAATTCGGCGCTTCTTTTGTGATTTGTACGTCATGCACATGGCTCTCGCGCATACCTGCCGAGGTGATCTGAACAAACTCTGACTTGCTTTGCATGTCTTCAATCGTTGAGGCCCCGCAGTAGCCCATGCTTGCCTTGAGCCCACCCGCCATTTGGAACAAGATACCAACCACAGAACCCTTATAAGGCACGCGGCCTTCAATGCCTTCTGGTACCAGCTTATCGGCATTGGTGTTGCCTGCGGTGCTTTCTTGAAAGTACCTGTCGGCGCTGCCTTGCTGCATCGCGCCAATGGAACCCATACCGCGGTAGCTCTTGTAGCTACGGCCTTGGAACAGGACGACTTCGCCAGGCGCTTCTTCCGTACCGGCCAATAAGCCCCCCATCATCACTGTAGAAGCCCCGGCCGCTATGGCTTTGGCGATGTCGCCGCTAAAGCGAATGCCGCCGTCAGCGATGAGCGGCACGCCCGTGCCGAGTAACGCCGTGGCGACGTTATCAATCGCGGTGATTTGCGGCACACCCACTCCCGCCACGATGCGCGTGGTGCAAATCGAGCCTGGGCCAATGCCGACTTTGACCGCATCCGCGCCCACGTCTGCCAGTGCCCGCGCTGCAGCGCCTGTGGCAATGTTGCCGCCAATGACCTCGATGTGTGGATAGTTAAGTTTCACCCAGCGCACGCGCTCAATCACGCCTGCGCTGTGGCCATGTGCTGTATCGACCACAATCGCGTCGCAACCCGCTCTGGATAGGGCTTCCACACGTTCTTCGGTGTCCGCGCCCACGCCCACAGCCGCGCCCACGCGCAAGTGACCTGCAGCGTCACGCGCCGCGTTAGGGAAATTGGTTTGCTTGGTAATGTCTTTCACAGTAATCAAGCCGCGCAGCTCAAACGCGTCGTTCACCACCAAGAGGCGCTCTAGTTTGTGCTTGTTGAGCAAGGCTTTGGCGCTCTCGTGGCTTGCGCCTTCTGGCATCGTCACCAAGCG